>CAYJHA010000026.1:2184-21592 GCA_964369785.1 uncultured Bacteroides sp. | reverse complement strand
CGGGTTCGGATGCTAGACAGAGTGGCTACCTATTCATCTCACTTTTCGGCCCGTCCGACGTGTGCTCTCTCATTATATTCATAACTTCTTTCAAATCGCTGCTCGGCAAGTCTCCCGGCACTGTGTTTTTAAGCGTGCTTGTTGCGTTGCCAAACTCCAGCGCTTTTTGTGCGTCGTCATATTTAAGTAGGCCATAAAGTGCGCCGGCAACATATGCGTCGCCACTGCCAAGCCTGTCAATTACCTCAATGTTCTCATACGGCGCTTGCGTAAAGTGCTTATCTTGTACACTGCTGTAAATAAGTGACGTAAACGAGTGCTTTCTTGTGCTAATAACGGTGCGCTGTGTAGAGGCAACAATTTTTACGCCGTATTTCTCGCAGTAACCTTTTTGTATATCTTTAAGCTCGCCTGTGCGGCCAAACATGCGCCTGCTTGTCTCTTCGCTTATGAACAAAACGTCAACGTAAGGCAATATCTCTTCTATTGCGGCACGTGCTTGCTCCTCACCCCAAAGGTTTGCGCGGTAATTAACGTCAAATGAAATTTGCGCACCGCCTGCTTTAAATTTTTTAATAAGCTCTTTACAAAAAGCCCTTAGCTCTGCCGAAAGCGCAAGGCTTATGCCGCTTACATGGAACATGCGTGTGCTGGTATAAACTTCGCTTGGCACATCTTCAATTTTTATACGGTTTATAGACGAATTTTTTCTGTCATACACAATAGTGGGTTTCCTTGGTGCGGCGCCCATTTCATAAAAATAGGTGCCAAGGCGTGCCTCGGGTGATGTGTCGTATTGCAGCAAATCGTCCGAAACGCCCGTAAAACGAATTCTGTTTTTTAAGAACGTGCCGAGTTCATTTTGCGGCAACATGCTTATAATGCCTGTGCGTAGCCCCAAAAGTGTAACGCCGCTTACAACGTTAAACTCTGCGCCGCCTGCACGCTTTTCAAACACATCACTGTCTACCATTCGGCAGTGGCGCGGTGGCGACAGGCGAAGCATTATCTCGCCAAAACTTACAAGATCAAACTCATTTTTTTTGTTGTCCATATTTACCTCACTTTATAATAAATAAAATTTTCAAACAGGGAAAGCATTTCCCCCACCCGAAAATACACTTGCATGTTTTAAAATTTTCATTTATACTAACTATTAATAATAATTAAACGGAGATGTGCATGAAAAACATGAAATTTACAGCTTTAATAAAAATAACTGCGGTTTTTGCGCTAATTTTTGCACTTACAGCATGTGGCAGTGCCGCACAAAACGCACAAGTTACAAGCATAGCTTTAAGTGACGGTGCAACACAAGGCGAGGACACAAGCGACGGTGCAAATGCACTTGCACTTTTGCCTGAGGGCGCAAATGCTTTTTTTCCGGCAGACGTGCCGTCCTTCTTGACGACCGACTTGCAAGAACTATATAAAGCCGCATATTATTTAACGTATCATCACAACGTTTCTGCCGGCATTAATGTAGACCCCAACGCGCCTACAATACAAGACGAAAACGGCAACGTTTATTACAAAGACAACGGCTATGCAACGTATGACGATTACAAAACCGCACTAAACAGCGTTTTTGTGGACGGCTTTTCAGGCGCTGACGCCGAAATATGGAACGCGGCTTACAGGCAAGGTGACGACGGCGCACTTTATACCTCAACGGGTGCAAGGGGCACAAACATAGAATATGTAAGCACAAGTTTTGAGCCCGTAAGCGACGACGAAAGCACCATAACATTCCTTGTTGTGGGGCACTACGATTCAAGCCTTTTAGAAGCCGACAGCGACGCACCTGCCGCTATGTATGAAGCAGACTTTAGAACAATTTTAATTAAAACCGAAAACGGCTGGCGTTTTGCCCAGTTTAATATACCTATTTAATATATACACCTTATTAGGATACGCCAAGTTGTTTTAGGCATTTGCTGTCAAAATTATTCAAAATCTAAGCCCAATGTGTAGCTGTGTGCTGTGCTTTGGGCTTTATTTTATATTACCAAATTTGCGCTTAAATTACAATAGATTTAGCGTTTTAAACTCTAGGCTTTAGGTTTTAGCCTCACGCCACTACTCCATTTTAATATCAATACTGCCGTTTACGGTTTTCACCCTCAGTGTTTTATCTGTTGTGCCAACAAAGCTTCCGGGCAAACCGGTAGAGCCCAAAAAAACACTCGATGTTACGGTGTATTCGCTTATATCGCCAACCAAATCGCCTTCAATTATTCCGTTTACTGTCTCAAAATCTATATAGCTTGCAGTAACATTGTCAACTTTAATAGCGCCGTTAATTGAATTTACTCGCAAAGTTTCAAGCGTTGTGTCGTCTAGTTTAACTTCGCCGTTTGTCATTTGTGCGTCTAATACTATTGCACTTAAATCTTGTGCGTCAATAACGCCGTTAGTTATATTTAGGTTAATGTCCCCTGCTGTTATGCCGTTAAAATCAACATCACACGCTGTTGAAGAAAGAGTTATGTCGCCATTAAAGTTTTCTGGCACAAGAATTTCAAGTATAAACCTTTCTTGGTTTGCGTCGAAGTCATAGCCCAAGCTAAAATTAAAAATCATATCAAAATTAAAATTTTCGCGCCATGAAAAAATATCCTTACCATAATCTTTTGTTATTTCTAGCGTATCATCGCTATTATTCACTTTATATTTTTCGCTGTCGCTATCATAATACGCAATGTGTATATCGCTGTCAATAGATTTGCCAATTGTAATTGCGCCCACTGTAACGTCTACAACTATGTCTTGCCCTGTGCTCTCAATTGCCGCTGTCTTTTGCTCAAAGTCCCCTTGATTTTGCACTAAATTGTTTATCGAAAGGTCATCTTGAGTAATGCTTACTTTGTCAAAGTTGAAGCCTGCAAAAGCAAACGTTGCAAAAACCACAACAAAGCCAACACCGATTAAAATTAAACCAACTGATAATACGTATTTCATAATATTTTGCCTACCCTTTCTTTGAAAAAATGCCTGCTATACCTTTTGCGGCAAAGCCCGTAAATTTTGCGGTGTACTTAAATACAAGCACCATTGCGGCAAACAAAAGCACCGAAATACCAACTAAAATTAAAGCCGCCCCAAACAAAGCAAAGCTTGTAAATGCGTTTATTGTAAACGTGCCCACCATTGCAACAATTAATGCAATGCCCGTTATAAGCAGCACAATTGGCACAGTAAACAGCGATATTACAACTGCCCATATTGATATAAAAACAGAAAAAACCACAGCCACAGCGGCAATTAACAGCGGCCCCCAAATAGGGAAACCTACAATTGCAAGTATTACCCACAGCGCTTTACTGCCGCTGTTTTCTTTTTGCTGTGCGCTGTTTTGATACTGTGCGTTATTGTTAAACTGTCCACCCTGGGCGTACACTTCGCCGTTTTTATACTGTGCGCCAGTGGCAGACACTTCGTTTTGTATCCCGTCAGTTGCCACATCTGCCATAATTTCTGCCACTATATCGTTTAAATTTCCAAGCTGTGCCACTGCCTCTTCTTGCGTAAGGCCGCTGTCGGTTCTGTCGTCTATGCTCTCTGCATAAAACGCAACTACCTTTTGCACCTCATTGTAGTTTAAGGCTTGCAAACGGTTTTGCAACTCCCACAAAAATTGCTCCTTATTCATCGCTAATTTCCCCACCTTTTCCGTTTAAAATGAAATTGTATGCACGCATTACGTACTGCCAATCGTTTATAAAGCTTTCAATATGTGCGTGCCCATATGGCGTTATTTTGTAATATTTTCGCAATCTACCGTTGTTTTCAAGTGAGTATACCGTTAAAAAATTGCTGTTTTCAAGCCGCTTTAATATTGGGTAAAGTGTGCTTTCAGAAATTTCAATGTACTCACTCAAATCTTTTATCAGCCTGTAGCCGTAAGAGTCTGCCTCTGTAAGCGCTTTTAAAACGCATATTTCAATAAGGCCTTTTTTAAGCTGTATGTCCATTACAACACCTCCTATGCATAATATTATATAATGCATAGTATTATGTGTCAAGTAGTATTATAAAAATTTTTTGCTATTGCTTTCTATAAAATATTGTGATATTATTTTCTTGTAAAGTTTAATATAATATGTCGAATTTTTCGATATAACAAGGTTGACGATACAGGGAGAGACTGCTGTGAGCTTATTTTTGCTTGAGCCTTATGGGCTTATAGCAATTTGTAATAACAGCGGCGCCGAAGGTGATGTGCAAAAAACTCTCAGGCAAAAGGACCGGTATCTGACTTAACCCGGAAAGCTTATGTTTTATAGAATGGCATTTTTGCCGTTATAACGCTGTAAAACAAGCACCGACGAAGCAATTTTGCACTTATGCAAAAGAATCTTTCAGGTTTAAAGACGGGGGCACACAGTTTTTGTGTGCCCTTTTTTTGTTGCTGTTATAAAGTATGTTTAATGTAAAATATGTAGCCAATTTGTTTTAAAGTTTGGCTACAAAAACAGGAGTGATATTTTTATGGACAACGCAACCAGCCTAAAAAAAACGCCTCTTTATGAAGAGCATGTAAAACTAGGCGGCAAAATGGTGCCGTTTGCAGGCTTTGAGCTGCCCGTTCAATACAAGGCAGGCGTTATAAAAGAGCATATGGCAGTGCGTGAGGGCGCAGGAATATTTGATGTTTCTCACATGGGTGAAGTTATAATAAAAGGCGCTAAAGCGACAGAAAACCTAAACTATATTATGACAAACAGCTTCGATGACATGAAAGTGGGCACGTGCAGATACACACTTATGTTATACGAAAATGCAACGCAAATTGACGACCTTATTGTTTACAAAAAAAGCGAAGATGAGTATTTGCTTGTTTTAAACGCCGCTAACACACAAAAAGACATAGAATGGCTAAAAAAGCACATAGTCGGCTGTGAGCTTATAGACATTTCAAGCGATACAGCGCAAATTGCACTGCAAGGGCCAAATGCCCGGGCAATTATGCTTGGGCTATGTGAAAACGACGCATTACCGCAAAAAAAATACACATTTTCGCAAGATGTAAACGTGCTTGGCGCCGAGTGTATTATAAGCAAAACAGGCTACACAGGCGAGGCAGGCTACGAAATTTACTTACCCTTTGAAAAAGCAAGCACCGTGTGGCAACAGCTTATAAAAAAAGGCGCTGTGCCGTGTGGCCTTGGCGCAAGGGATACACTGCGCTTTGAAGCGTCAATGCCGCTGTATGGGCATGAGCTTTCAGAGCAAATACACGCACTGGAGGCGAACTTAAATTTTGCGATAAAACGCCAAAAAAGCGCATATATAGGCAAAAATAGCATTGATAACCCACCCGAAAATTTACGCACCCGTGTGGGCCTTAAAGTAACGGGAAGGGGTATTGTGCGTGAGGCAGAGCCGCTGTTTTGTGGCGAAGTTCAAGCGGGCATAACAACAAGCGGCACACATTGCCCACACCTTGGCGGTGCATATGCTATGGCGTATGTTGCACCGC
Source organism: uncultured Bacteroides sp. (assembly GCA_964369785.1). Classification (GTDB taxonomy): domain Bacteria; phylum Bacillota; class Clostridia; order Oscillospirales; family Ruminococcaceae; genus Ruthenibacterium. The sequence goes on along the minus strand of CAYJHA010000026.1, from coordinate 16,110 downwards.
AATATAGCGAAATAGGCACGGTTCTGCGTGCAAATGTGCGTGGGCGAGACATAGAACTGCAAGTTGTGGCATTGCCATTTTATAAAGGTTGAAATCACGTCTGTCGTAAAACGGAGCTGTTGACAAAGTCAGCTTCACAAAAAGTGGCGGCGGCAGGCACAAAAGTTAAATTTGAAAGGATATGAAAAAATGAACACACCGAAAGAATTAAAGTACACAAAATCTCACGAATGGGTGCAAGAAATTGGGGGCGGCAAAGTGCGCATTGGCCTAACTGATTACGCACAAAATGAACTTGGCGACATAGTTTTTGTAAACTTACCGCAAGAGGGCGACAGCGTAACAACAGGCGACGTTTTTGGCGATGTTGAGAGCGTGAAAGCCGTGTCGGACGTTTACAGCCCTGCCGGTGGCACTGTTTGTGCTGTAAATAGCACGCTTTTAGACGCACCCGAAGACATAAACAGTGAGCCATACAGCGCATGGTTAATTGAAATTGAAAATGCTGAAGATTTCGAAGAACTTTTGACAAGTGAGCAGTACGAAGAATTTTGCGCGTCTCTCTAGATAAAAATTTCAGGAGGAAACATGGCTAATTACATACCCACAACACAGCAAGAATGTGGCGAAATGCTAAGTGCGCTTGGGCTAAAAAACGCTATTGATTTATTTGATGATGTGCCCAAAAGCGTACTTTTAGAAAAGCTTAATTTACAAGACGGGCTAAGCGAGCAAGAACTAATTGCTCACATTCAAGCATTAGCAGAAAAAAACACAGTTTACCGCGCTATTTTTAGGGGCGCCGGTGCTTATAACCACCACATACCACCCATTGTGAACAGAATTTGTGCTAAAGAAGAATTTGTTACGGCATATACCCCCTACCAAGCGGAAATAAGCCAGGGCATTTTGCAGGGCATTTTTGAATTTCAAAGCATGATTTGTATGCTCACAGGCATGGATGCGGCCAACGCGTCTATATATGACGGCGCAAGCGCCGCGGCTGAGGCAGTTGCAATGTGCCGCGAAAGAAAACGCGACAGCGTTATAGTTTCGGGCGCTATGCACCCGTTTACAATAGACACTATTAAAACATACTGCCGCGCCAATGGCATGAAATGCGAGGTACTACCTTGTGAAAGCGGCGTTACTAACAGTGCAGAGCTTGAAAGCTTAATAAGCGAGAACACAGCTTGCGTTGTGTTGCAACAGCCTAATTTTTACGGCAATGTTGAGAATTCTCAAAATATAAGCGATGTAACGCATAAATTTGGCACAAAGTTTATTGTAAGCATTAACCCAATTGCGGCGTCGCTTCTTAAAACACCGCAAGAATTCTCAGCCGACATTGCAGTGGGTGAGGGGCAGCCACTCGGCATGCCGCTTAGTTTTGGCGGGCCGTACCTTGGTTTTATGGCCACCACAAAAGCACTTGCAAGGAAGCTACCCGGCAGAATTGCAGGCGAAACAACAGACGAAAACGGCAACAGGTGCTACGTTCTTACTCTTCAAGCGCGTGAACAGCATATTCGCCGCGAGAAAGCTAGCAGTAATGTGTGCTCGAACCAGGCGCTGTGTGCACTAAGGGCAGCGGCTTATATGGCGGCAATGGGCGCTCAAGGTATGCAAAACACGGCACAGCTATGCTATAACAAAGCGCATTACTTAGCGGAAGAACTGTGTAAAATAGACGGTATAACGTTAAAATATGAGGCGGAATTTTTCAATGAATTTGTAACAACAGTGCCGTGTGCACCTGAAAAAATACTGCAAAACCTTGAAAGCAAAGGCATTTTGGGCGGCCTTGAAATAGACGGCGCAATTTTGTGGTGCGCAACAGAAAAGAACACAAAGGCACAAATTGACGAGCTTGTCCTTGCAGTTAAGGAGGTGTGCTAATGCAACTGATATTTGAAAAAAGTGTAAAAGGGCGCATGTGCTGTGGCGTGCCAAAAAGCGACGTGCCGCAAAAAAACTTGCCCGAAAGCTTTAAACGAACGCAGAATTTGCCCCTACCCGAAGTGGCAGAAATAACGCTGGCACGCCATTATACTGAGCTTGCACAGCATGTGCACGGCGTGAACAACGGCTTTTACCCTCTTGGCAGTTGCACAATGAAATATAACCCGGCCGTTAACGAAGAGCTTTCAGCGCTAAGCGGCTTTGCAAATGTGCACCCGCTTCAACCTGCGCACACCGTGCAAGGTTGCCTTGAAGTTATGGTGCAAGCAGAGCAATGTATTTGCGAAGTAACAGGCATGGACGCAGTTACATTTCAACCTGCGGCAGGCGCACATGGCGAGTTTTGCGGCCTTTTAATGATAAAAGCGTACCATGAGGATAAAGGAGATTTTAAGCGCAATAAGGTGATAATTCCTGACTCTGCACACGGCACTAACCCTGCCACTGCCACTATGAACGGCTTTGAGGTTATCAACGTTCCCTCGCTTGAGAATGGCTGTGTAGACGTTGAAAAATTGCGCGAAGTTGTTGGCGACGACACCGCGGCGCTTATGCTTACAAACCCAAACACTCTTGGCATTTTCGACAAGAATATTATAGAGATTACAGACATAATACACAAAGCAGGTGGGCTGAATTATTATGACGGCGCAAATTTAAACGCAATTATGGGAATAGTGCGCCCGGGCGACATGGGCTTTGATGTTATACATCTAAACTTGCACAAAACCATGAGCACACCACACGGCGGCGGTGGCCCCGGCAGTGGCGCTGTGGGCGCAAAAAACATTTTAAAGCCGTTTTTGCCGGCAGAGCACGCCGCTTTTGTTGCAACCAATGGTGAGAATTCTTTTGCGGACGGTAAGAGCACTTCTTTCGGCGCTGAGAATTCTCACAATAGCAACAATTTAGCTGCTTCTATAAACGGCGAATTTACGTTTGAAATTAGCGACAAAACAATAGGCAGGGTTCTTGGCTTTTACGGCAATTTTGCCGTTACATTGCGTGCACTTTGCTACATGTTGGCACTGGGCGGCGGTGGCCTTAGGCAGGCAAGCATAACTGCCGTTTTAAACGCTAACTACATGAAAAGCAAAATTGAGAAGCATTGTAAAGTTGTTCCGGGCGGCATTTGTATGCACGAATTTGTTATGTCTTTAGAGGATATTAAAAAAGAGACGGGCGTGCGTGCAATGGATATTGCAAAGGCAATGCTTGATTATAAAATGCACCCACCTACGATGTATTTTCCCCTTATTGTGCCCGAGGCACTTATGATTGAGCCAACAGAAACAGAGCCGAAAGAAACGCTAGATTTTGCTTGCGACACTATTATAAGCCTAATTAAAAAGGCGCACACTTGCCCCGAAGAGCTAAAAAACGCACCGCTCACAACACCTATTGGCAGGCCCGATGAAGTTAAAGCCGCAAGAACACCTGTTTTGAGGTACGAATTTAATGATTAAAAAAGCGACAACCTTGTGGGCAAGCGGCACTAACCCACATGAAAATATTGCGCTGGAGCATTATTTACTGCAAAATGTTGAAGCTGATGAAATAATTTTGTACCTGTGGCAGAACAAAAAAACAGTTGTAATTGGCAAAAACCAAAACTGCTATGCAGAGTGTAACGTTGAAAAGCTTAAAAGTGACGGCGGCTTTTTGGCGCGGCGCTTATCAGGTGGCGGCGCTGTTTTTCACGACACAGGCAATTTAAATTTCACGTTTATTGCACACGCAAAAAACTACGATGTAGCGCGGCAAACAGATGTTATTTTAAGCGCCGTTCGTGCATTTGGCATTAACGCACAGCGCACAGGGCGCAACGACATTGAGGTAGACGGGCGCAAATTTTCCGGCAACGCATTTTATGCGGCAGGTGCACGGCACATGCACCACGGCACACTGCTTATTAAAACAGACGTTGCTATGATGACGCAATATTTAACGGTAAATAATGATAAATTGCAAGGTCACGGTGTAAAATCGGTTAAAAGCAGGGTTGTGAACTTGAGCGATTTAAACCCCGATATTACACCGCAGACGATGTCAAAAGCTCTTTTTTCAGCGTTTGAAAGCGAGTACGGCATAAAAAGTACACAGGTAGACGCACACAGTTTTAATAATAAAGAAATTGATAGCCTTTATAAAAAATACAGCGGCGATGATTGGTGCATTAATTCACAGCGCGAGTTTACATGCACACTTAAAGAACGCTTTGCATGGGGCGGCGTTGAGCTGTGCCTTGATGTTCATGCCGGCAAAATAAAAAACGCTGTGCTTTACACAGACGCATTAAATGGCGATATATCGTTTATTGTAGCCGGGTGCTTACAGGGCACACCTTTTAACAAGCACGCTATTTCACAGCGCATTTTAAGCGCTGAAAGCACCGAAAGCGTAAATAGTAAAAATAGTGCCACCGGCACAATGCAAACTTTTGGCACCACCGCAGAAATTGTTCCCGGCCAAGAGCTTAGCAGTGTTTTGTCAAATTTGGCACAGCTTGTTCAAAATCAACTATGAAATATAATATATAAAAGCTACGCAAAACGGCTTTATTAGCCAAGTTTCGACAAATTATTTAAATTTTTTTAATTTTTTAAAAAAAACATATTGACGATTGAAAAAAATAATGCTATACTGTATACATCGTTAAACGATACAGCGCCCCACGGTTAGCGCGTGCAAAACGCATGTACATCATGCAGAGCCAAAAAACCGTCTAAAATTGCTTTCCCCTAAAATATAGATTATGTATGTGTGAACACAAAGCCCATAGGTTTCCTATGGGCTTTGTGTTGCAATTTTTTAAAAACGTATTGGAAAAAAAGCAAAAAAATGATATAATACATAGCACAGAAACAAAAAAGGGAGATTTACGATGACACAGCCTATTATTACAAGGTTTGCGCCAAGCCCGACAGGCTACATGCACATAGGCAATTTGCGCACGGCACTTTACGCTTATTTGCTTGCAAAAAGCACAGGCGGCAAATTTATTTTGCGCATTGAAGACACCGACAGGCAGCGCCTGGTTGAAGGCGCAACAGACGTTATTTTCAGCACGCTTAAAACAACTAACTTACTTTATGATGAGGGCCCCGAAATAGGCGGCGAAAACGGCCCGTACGTTCAAAGCGAGCGCGAAGAAATTTACAAAACTTACGTGCAAAAATTAATTGACAGCGGCAAAGCTTACCACTGCTTTTGCACTAAAGAGCGCCTTGAAAGCTTGCACAGCGACGACGAAAACGGCGATGTAGGCGGCGGATATGACAGACATTGCAGAGATTTGAACGCCGAAGAAGTAAAGGAGAAGCTACAAAACGGCACGCCGTATGTTATAAGGCAAAAAATGCCGCTAAGCGGCACAACTTCTTATGTTGACGAAATTTTCGGCGAAATAAGCGTTGAAAACGAAGAACTGCAAGACCAAGTTTTGTTGAAAGCCGACGGTATGCCCACATATAACTTTGCCCACGTGGTAGACGACTATTTAATGGGCATAACGCACGTTGTAAGGGGAAGCGAATACGTTACGTCTACCCCAAAATATGCACTGCTTTACGACGATTTTGGCTGGCAGCGCCCACACTATGTGCACTTGCCACTGCTTATGGGCAGAGGCGAAGACGGCAGTGTTTCAAAGCTTTCAAAAAGGCACGGCGCAGTTAGCTTTGACGACCTTATAAATTCAGGTTACTTGCCAAACGCCATTATAAATTACATTGCACTTCTTGGCTGGTGCCCTAAAAACTCAACGCAAGAGATGTTTACATTAAGCGAACTGGCAGATATTTTTTCAATAGAGGGCATAAGCAAATCGCCGTCTGTTTTCGATTACGATAAATTGCTTTGGTTTAACGGCGAGTATATTAAAGCACTTAGCTTCGATGAATTTTTGCAAAAGGCGGCACCTTACCTTGATGAAAGCCTTAAAAACTTTACAGCCGCACAAAAAGAAAGCGTTGCAAAATTGCTTCACTCACGTGTTTCTGTTTTTAGTGAAATAGGCGAAAAAACGCAGTTTTTGGCACAGCGCCTAAATTGCACTGCCGAGAGCTATACAAACAAAAAAAGCAAGGCAACGCCCGAATTATGCCTTGATATTTTGAAAGACGTGAACAGTATTTTAGCAGCACAAAGCGAAGAAAGCTGGAGCAACGAAGAGCTTTTTGCACTGCTTAAAGAATATGCCGAGAAAAAAGAGATAAAAGCGGCGGCCGTAATGTTTGCCGTGCGTGTTGCGGTGGCACGTGTAAGCGTAACGCCCGGCGGCGCAACAGAGCTTATGGCAGTGCTTGGCAAAAAAGAAACTTTAGAGCGAATTGAAGAGCAAAAGGATATGCTGTCAGAATTGTAGGGGCGACCTGTGGTTGTCCGTTCGCGGCTTTACGGGACGGGAAACCCGTCCCCTACATTGCGTGCGAATATTGTAAGGGCGGTGTTTCGCCGCCCGAAACACTGCAATGCTAAACCAACTAACAACTAAAATCTAACAACTAATAACTAAACGTGTAGGGGCGGTGTTTCGCCGCCCGTGGGTTTGATGACATTGCATTTGTAGGGGCGACCTGTGGTCGTCCGCTTGCGGCTTTACGGGATGGGAAACCCGTCCCCTACATTGCGTGCGAATATTGTAAGGGCGGTGTTTCGCCGCCCGTGGGTTTTACGGCATTCCATTTTGCACGGCACATTAATTAATTACAAAACCAAATTTTTAAGCCTTAAACGGCAGAACGGAGAACAAAAAATGATAGAAATTACAATGGAAAACGACAAAAAAATATTAATAGAAACATACCCCGACATAGCACCCTTAACAGTTGAAAATTTTGAGGAGCTTGCAAACGACGGTTTTTACGACGGGCTTACCTTCCACAGAATTATACCCGGCTTTATGATACAAGGCGGTTGCCCCGACGGCACAGGTATGGGTGGCCCCGGCCACAACATAAAGGGTGAATTTGCGCAAAACGGCTACCCAAACGACATTAAGCACGAGCGCGGCGTTTTAAGCATGGCAAGAAGCGCAAACCCAAACTCTGCCGGCAGCCAGTTCTTTATTATGCACGAAGATTCACCGCATTTAGACGGTGGCTACGCCGCTTTTGGCAAAGTTGTTAGCGGCATTGAAGTAGTGGACGAAATTGCAAACGTTAAAACAGGCTTTGGCGACAAACCGAAAGAGCCCGTTATTATGAAAAGCGTAAAAGTTATTGACGATGTATCAGTAAACACAGATGAGGAAAGCGAATAATGATAAAAAAGTTGTTTAGCTTTTTTTGGGACAAAAGCCTGCTTATTTTCCTTATAATAGGTGGGCTTAACACAATAATTTCAATGGCAGGCAGCCAGCTTTTGCTTGTGCCGCTCACATCTGCAATTGGCGGCGGCGCGGCTTACTGGGCAAGCACGTCAATTATGTTTGTTTTGTGCAGTATACCCAGCTTTATATTTAACCGCAAGTTCAGCTTTGAGAGCAAAGCGCCGCTTGTACCAAGCATTGTGCGCTTTTCAACAGTTATAGCTGTGTGCTACTTGCTTGGTTTTGGCTTTTCAATTTACGTAACGCCTGCCGCTGTAAGCCTTCTTGGCGGTGCGTTTAGCGAAACAATAATATCGCGCATTGCCATGCTTTTAGGGCAAGTAATTTTTACACTGCTGAATTATTTGGGGCAAAGGCTATGGGCGTTTAGAGATTAGCGATTATAAATTATAAATTAGTTGTCAGAAATTATGAGGTGGTTTCTTTGAGAAAAATTTCATCGATTTTATTGGTTTTATTTGCCTTGTTTTTTGCTTCTTGTGGTGTGCTTAACACCGCAAGCGGCGAAGATGCACCTGCGTTTGCTGCGCAGAGCATTGTGCTTAGCGAAGAGACCTCTGAAGATATTGCACCGCCTGAGCCCGAAGTATATAGCCTTAAGTTTTCTGCCTCGGGCGACAACTTAATACACACCGGCATTTATTTGCAGGCGGCGCAAAACGCAGGCGGTAACGGCTACGATTTTTCGTTTTGCTATGAGAATATGCTCGATTATTTGAGCACGTTTGATGTAAACTGGATAAACCAAGAGACGCTTGTGAACGACGAGCTTGCGCCGTCATCGTACCCCATGTTCTCCACCCCGGGCGAAATGGGGCACAATTTGTACGAGGCAGGCTTCACAGCGTTTGGGCTTTCAAACAACCACACTTATGATAAAGGTGCACAGGGCCTTAGCGCCACAATGGACTTTTGGAACAACAAAATGCCCGAAGACACATACACAAGCGGCCTTTTTGCAAGTGCCGATGACTACTACGACGGCATAACATATCAGACAAAAAACGACATAACAATTGCATACCTTGCATATACAGAGATGACAAACGGCATACCTCAGCCGCAAAATGCACCGTATCACGTAATTTTAACTAGCCAAACAGACATAATACAAAAACAGCTTGAAACGGCAAAGCAAAACGCCGACATTGTTGTTGTAAGCAACCACTGGGGTGTTGAAAACAGCCACAGCTACACCGAGGTGCAACAAACGCTGGCACAGCAAATGGCAAACTGGGGCGCAGACCTTATAATTGGCACGCACCCACACGTTTTGCAAAACGCCCAGTGGCTTACAGCCGAAGACGGACGCGAGGTTTTTGTGGCATACTCTTTAGGCAACTACATTAGCTTGCAGGCAACGGCAGACACTATGATTGGTGCAGTTTTAGAGTGCGAATTTGAAAAAATTGTAACGCACGACGGTGAAATTACGTCAGCTGTGAAAAACGCAAAACTGCGCCCAATTGTAACCCACTATGACCCCGGCTACAAAAACGCGCAAGTTTTTTTGTTTGAAGAATATACGCAAGAGCTTGCCACGGCGCACGGAATACGCTCGCGCTACTCTCAATTTAGCATGGAATATATTGAGAGCGTTGTGCGTGAAAATATAAGCGATGAGTTTTTAGCGATTTAGACAGTTTTAATCTATTAAGTATTTTACGCACATAATATCTAGCACAATGTGGCACTATGTGCCGCAAGTAACTTGCCTATATTTGCATTTATATTTGTAATAAGTTCAATGCGCCCTCGGCGGCACTCAAAGCAAGTGCACAGTAAAACGCATAAATTGACAGCGAGCGCTTATTTTGAATGTTTTTATATATTAAAGTGCAAAGCGCTATAATGCAAAGTATAAAAACCATTGAAGTGCGCCTTGCGCTTGCCCAAACAACGGGCGTAAAACCAACAGCGGCACAAGTGGCAAAACTTGCACAAAACAATATTATTGCAAGCAAAGACATTTCTGTGTGCCCGAAAATTATATACAGCGAAACAATTATACACGTTATAACAGCGCAAATTATAAAAAACGGAATGTGCGAGGGGAAATTGTTTGCGTTGTCAAATGTTATAATGCCCTCTTGTGTTACGCTTTGCGGTATAAACGCAAATATTGGAATTGCAGATATAAACAGGCCTTTAAAAACACCGAAACAAAGTGTAGCCACCAGCGGACAAAGCGAAATTAACCTGTAAAAAATATTTTTGTGTAATTTAAATACGGCAACTGCAACAATAAGGCAAAACAACCCGAAAAGCATATCTCTTTCAAACAAAAACGTGCGCATTGCCGCACTTAAGCCAAGCTCAATGTTTCGTGCAAAGCCGCGCATATGCATGTCAGGGAAAAAGCCGTTTATTTCTGTAATAAAGCGCAAAGCCACCCCCGGCGAAAGGCTTGTGTAAAGTAAAGCGCCTGCAATAGCCGCAATATGTACATACATCAAAGGTGGTATGCGCGTTTTGCTGTAAACTAAGTAAATTGCAAGTGCTGCTGTTACTATAACGTGAAACGCCAGTGTAATCTCCATGTTTAAACTGTAAAGCAAAATTACAACAGATAATATTTGCACTAAAACAGCAATTTTACACCCTTTTGATAGCTTATAAATTACAAAAAGAGCAAATAGCCCCGCACAACTCGTCCACAAATAATTAAGCGTTGTGGCTATCCAGCCGGCTGTGCTCATAAACTCCCATTGCACAGTTAAAAACAAAAGGCTTGTTATAATTGTGTGTTCAATGCTTAACTCGCTATCTACAAGTTTTATAAGCATAAAAAGAATTATTACCATGATAAATGAGTTTATAACAGCCCACACTTGAACGGGTACCATTGAAAAAATTACAATTGTCATTTCAATAAGTGTGCGAGACGACCACGTTGCATATAGATGTGCCGGAATTTGCCAAAACGAAAATGATTGCAACAAATTCCTGTATATAACCACATCATCGTTTACGCCAAGTGCACCAAAGTCTAAATTGCAATACAGCAAAAAAAGCCACACAGCGCATAAAATTACAATGCTTGCAACAGGTGCGCCGTTAAATTTATATCTTACTAGCCCACCTAACCTGTTTTTAATATGAAAGTTCACTAAACTCACCCTCTATTACAGTTTTTCCTGTGTGCACCATGTTGTTGTAATCGTCGTTTTTATAATAAAAGCATATTTCATACTGTTCAAGCGGCTCATTTAACTCACTAAGCTGAACACGCGCAAAGAAACCGCTTCGTGAGTAGTTGTATCGCTCGCCCGTAACTGTGTTGGCCGCTTCATTAATGCTCATCTTTGTTGGTACTCGGTAATACACATCTTCAACACTGCTGTATAAGCATAAAAAGTTGTTTATACTATACGTGTTGCCTCCCACTACAAATGCAAAGCCTTCCACGGTAAGTTCATCTTGCACATTTACATTAATACTGTAAACAAAGTTGTCAGGTTTCTCATAATCTGCGTCCGTTGGGTTAATCCTTCGAACCGAGTGCAAATCATACATAATTAAAATGTAAACTGCTAAAACAAATAGCACAGCGGCAATAATAAGCGCTGTTACAATTTTTAATTTTGCAGCCTCATTTCTTTTGCTTTCACTCATTAAATTGGCAACCCCTTTAATTGTACATATTAAAAACACAATAATTGCTAAAACATGGTATTTAAATAATTTTAACACAATGCTTAATATAAACGCAAGCAAACAAAAAGCATAACAGGTGAATAATGAAAACATTTATATTATACGCACTTTCAATTTTTCTAACAATCGACAGTATACTGCGCTTTTTTAAATCCAGCTTTAACCTTGGCACATTTTTAATGTACGCTATAACGGCTTGTTTTTGGGTTTATGCAATATTTTATATACAAATAGACAGCTTCACCTCTCACGGGGTGGGGCTTGTATTCAAGCGGTTATTTTTTGCAGGAATTATACTTTTAGTAATAATAATTGCTTTTATTGCAATAAAAGGCTTTACGCAGAGTGCAAGCGGTGACGAAAAAATAGTTATTGTTTTGGGCGCCGGGCTTAACGGAGAAAATGTAACAAATGTTTTGGCAAAAAGGCTTAATTCTGCGTATGAATTTTACACAGAAAACCCCGACATTACTATTGTTGTGGCAGGTGGGCAAGGCCCCAACGAAATTATACCCGAGGCACAGGCAATGAGCAACTATTTAACAGAAAAAGGCGTGCCACAGCACATTATAATACAAGAGGACAAAAGCACCTCAACATACGAAAATTTCGTGTTTTCACGTAATATATTAATAGAAAAAGGGTTCAGCACAAGCGAGAAAATTGCTTTTGCAACAAACCACTTTCACTGTTTTAGGGCAATGCAATACGCAAAAAAGGCAGGCTTTGAAAACGTAAGCAGTATATCGTCGTTTTCGGGGCTAAGCTCTGTTGTGCCGAACTATTTGCGAGAGGTTTTTGCCGTACTTTATTACTTTGTATTTGTGAAAAATTTTAATTAATGTAAGAAAACACTTTAAATAAAATGTGAAATTTGATATAATCATCTTTAAGTATGAATTATTATAAAAAACAAACGCACAAAAAACGCACAACCTGTTTTGCACACATCACAAATTATTACTATTAACATAAAAAAGGACTTACCCTATGAAAAAATATCTTGCACTAGTTTTATCACTTGTTTTATGCGCGGCAATGGCGGCACCTGCTTTTGGTGCAGGCTTTGCTTTGCCCGAGGGGCACACAGTTACGGCAGAGAGTGCCTATTTTATTAACTTAGACACAGGCGATGTTGTTGTTGACATAAACTCAACGCAAGAGCGTGACGTTGCAAGCCTTGTTAAATTAATGACGGCACTTTTGCTAATTGAAAACGTTAGCGACTTGGAGGGCACTATAATAACAGCGCCATATGATGCGTACGTGTGGCCTGTTACAAGTTCCAGTGCGTCGTCTGCTGACATTTACCCTAATGAAGAAGTGTCTGCACTTACGCTTTTGTATGCAATGATGCTTCCCAGCGGAAACGAGGCGGCGCAAATTGTAGCGCACTACCTTGGCGACGGTGACCCGCTTGTGTTCTACCAAATGATGAACGAGCGTGCGGCACAACTTGGCTGTGTGAACACAAACTTCACAAACCCACACGGGCTTGAAGGGCTTAGCACGGGCACTTATTCAAGCGCGAAAGACCTTGTTACAATAGCACAGGCTTGTTGGCAATACGACATTTTCAGGGAAGTTGCAGGCTCTGAAAGTTACGACATGCCTATTTCAAATATTCACACATACGCACAAGATTCTTCAAAACCCGACAGTGCCTACACCATATACACTACAAACTATATGATGAGAGACACAACATCTGTTTACAGAGATTATATTGTGGGCATGAAAACCGGCTCTACTTACGAGGCAGGGCGCACGCTTGCCTCTGCTGCCGTTAACGACAGGGGCGAAACGTATATAGGTGTTGTTTTGGGCACACCTTACGAAGCGGCCAGCGACGGATATGCATATTCTTTTCACGATACAGCGTATATTTATGACTGGATTTTTGAAAACTTTTCAGTACAAAACCCTGTTGATAACGATGAGCCCATTACAGAAATAGCTGTGGAGCTCTCAAGCGATATTGACACAATTTCACTTTTGCCCTCGAGAGATTTCAGCGTTGTTTTGCCAATAGACGGCAGAGAATATGCACTGGGGCTTGAAGATATTATAGAGCAAATGCAAAAAGAAGCGCTTGCGGCACAGCAGGCACAACAAGCCGCACAAGAAGAGGCAGGCACAGACGTTGAAGAAGAGACAGAGGAAGAGACAGTAAGCGAAGTTGTGTTGCCCGACACGCTGATGTATAGCTTCGATTTGCCCGAAAGCGTGGACGCACCTATTGCACAGGGCGACATTATAGGCACACTTGCAGTTAGCATGAACGGTGTTGTGCTTGACAGAATTGAGCTTGTTGCCGCACAAGACGTTAGCCGTAACTTTATACTTTTTGTTATAGACTGGGTTGGCGGTTTCTTTGAAAGCCTTTACTTTAGGGTTGTTATAGGTTTAACACTGCTTTACATTGCAGTTTTAGTTGTAATTGTAAAATTAATGCAGACAAAATATGTGGGCAAAATTACGCACAAGCAGTATGAGAAGAAAAAGAAACGTGCTGAAAAGCGCAGGCTGAAAAAACTTCAGAAAAAAACGGGCAGGGTGCCTGAAAGGCACGAGGTTTCAGAGTTTTCAAAAGAAGAGTGGGAAAGCGTGCGAATAGAAAACACAAAGAACGAGGACTGGACAAACCTTGTTGAAGTGGATAGGCTGCCGGAAAATGCAAGAAAATCGTTTTTAAGGGATAAGCTTAACTTTTCGGGGAAGAATAATAGCGACAAGCCAGGAAAGAAATAAAAGCACATAAAAAACATTGCATTTTAAACAAAACTATGTTATAATGCAAAATGCTGCTATTTGTTAACAAGTGGCTGTTAAAATAAAGTGTTTACACATTATTTTACGCCCTGTTATATATAAACAGGCCCTAAACGCAGTGGACGGCGTATTCTCTCTGAGTCTATGTTTTGGAGGCGTTGGCAAAGCCAACATTTCCGTTTTTACCGCCACTTTGTTTTTGG
>CAYJHA010000026.1:0-2084 GCA_964369785.1 uncultured Bacteroides sp. | reverse complement strand
GAGCAAAGCCGTGTACACGAGAAAGACACAGGCTCACCCGAGGTTCAAGTTTCATTGCTTACAGCAAGAATTAACCACCTTACAGAGCACATGAAAAAGAACAAGCACGACTATCACAGCCAAAGGGGCCTTTTGAAAATGGTTGGCCGCCGCCGCAACTTGCTTGCTTATTTGCACAACAAAGACATTACACGTTACCGTGCACTTATTGCAAAGCTTGGCCTGCGTAAATAATTTGAAATTAAGGCAAACGGCTATAAGCCGTTTGCCTCAATGTATTTTTTCGGCACTTTTGCAGTTGTATGCTTTTTTGCCGTTAAAACGTGTAATATTGCCTCACCCCACATTGTTAGCAATGAATGGAGCGCTTTTTAATTTTTATAGCACTGCTGTCAATACTATTTTTTAGTGGCAAAAGTGCCAAGCAAAAAACGTTGCATTTATTGCTAAATTGGGGTGGAAGTTGTACTTTACACAAAACCGGTGCTGTCTCATTGAATAAAAATTTGCGACAGTGTCCAGCTATTCGCTTTGCCTTGCACCGTGCAACACAGCGCACGTGCATTTTGGCAAACATAAAACTTTTTAAAGCCGCCAAAATGTTTTATGTAACACCCACCCAGCGGCATAAATAGGAGAAATAATATGGCAGAATTTGCATCACCAAAAGAAACTTTTAACGATTTTAAAGTGTTTGAAACTACACTTGCAGGCCGCCCGTTCGTTGTGGAAACAGGCAAAATGTGCGCGCTTTCAAGCGGCAGTTGCCTTGTGCGCTATGGCGACACGGTTGTGCTTTGCAACGTTACTATGAGCGAAAAACCGCGCGAGGGCATAGACTTTTTCCCTTTAAGCGTTGATTTTGAAGAGAAAATTTATTCGGTAGGCCGCATACCCGGCAGCTTTATGCGCCGTGAGGGCCGCCCGGGCGAGAAATCTGTTTTGACAAGCCGCGTTGTGGACAGGCCCATACGCCCGCTTTTCCCAAAAGACATGCGCAACGATGTTAGCGTTGTTATGACAGTTATGAGCGTTGACCAAGATTGCAGCCCTGAAGTTGCAGGCATGATAGGCACATCAATTGCGCTTTCCATTTCACAAATTCCGTGGAACGGCCCTATTGGCGGCGTTTTTGTAGGCCTTGTAGACGGCGAAATTGTTATAAACCCAACAGAAGAAGAGCGTGCAAAGTCAGACCTTCAACTTACAGTTGCCGCAAGCAAAACAAAAATTGTTATGATAGAAGCAGGCGCAAACGAAGTTGACGAAGACACAATGCTGAAAGCTATTAAAGCAGGCGATGCCGAAATACAAAAAGTGTTGACATTTATTGACGGCATTGTTGCACAAATTGGCAAAGAAAAAGTAAGCTTTGAGAGCATGGAGCTTGACCACGACTTATATGAGGCTGTAAAATCACAATACCTAGACGACTTTAAAGCGGCTATGGATACAGACGATAAAACAGTGCGCGACGCACGCCTTTCACCAATTCGCGAAAAACTTACAGAGCAATATGCCGAAGAGCACGGCAGTGGCATTGTTGAAGAACTTATGTACAAAATGCAAAAGTACGTTGTTCGCCGCTGGCTATTAGACGAGGGCAAGCGTGTAGACGGGCGCGGCATTAACGAAATTCGCCCACTTGCAAGCGAAGTAGGCCTTCTACCACGCGTACACGGCAGTGGTATGTTCACACGCGGCCAAACACAAGTTTTAACTACTTGTACACTTGGCACAATGCGTGACGCACAAATTATTGACGACATTAGCACAGAGACAGAAAAAGCATACATGCACCACTACAACTTCCCACCGTATTCAGTTGGCGAGGCACGTGCACCGCGCAGCCCCGGCAGGCGCGAAATTGGCCACGGCGCTTTAGCAGAGCGTTCACTTTTACCTGTGCTTCCAAGCCAGGCAGAGTTCCCATACGCAATGCGCCTTGTTTCAGAAATTTTATCGTCTAACGGCTCAACAAGCCAAGCTTCAATTTGCGGCAGTACACTTGCACTTATGGACGCAGGTGTGCCAATTAAAGCGGCAGTTGCAGGCATTAGCTGTGGCCTTATTACAGAGGGCGA
>CAYJHA010000025.1:20171-22102 GCA_964369785.1 uncultured Bacteroides sp. | reverse complement strand
ACAAAGTCTGCCTTATTAATATAGTAAGGTGCGCGAATAGCCTTGTCGCCAAAGCGAAGGTGGCTAATTGTTACGCCGCCTGTTTTTTTGCTGTCATATTGGAAGTAAGCTTGAATGTATTTGTCTGTATGGTCGCCGATAATTTTTGTTGAGTTCTTGTTTGCGCCAACTGTGCCGTCGCCGCCAAGGCCCCAGAATTTACACTCTCTTGTGCCTTCTGCCGCTGTGTTCGGTGATGGTTTCTCTTCAAGTGAAAGGTAAGTAACATCATCGTTAATGCCAAGTGTAAAGCGGTCTTTCGGTGCGTCTTTTGTAAGCTCTTCAAACACTGCAAACACGCTTGACGGAGGTGTGTCTTTGCTGCCAAGGCCATAGCGGCCGCCAATAATAACGCCGTCACGGCCTGCCTCGCGGAATGCCGCCATAACGTCTAGGTGAAGTGGCTCTGCAAGTGCGCCGGGCTCTTTTGTTCTGTCAAGCACAGCAATTTTTTTAGCAGTTGCCGGTATTGCGGCAAGAAGTTTGTCTGCTGCGAATGGGCGGTAAAGGCGAACTTTAACCATACCCACTTTTTCGCCTGCGGCTGTCATGTAGTCAATAACTTCTTCTGCAACGTCGCAGAAAGAACCCATGCATATAATTACGCGCTCTGCATCGGGTGCGCCGTAGTACTCAAACAATTGGTAGTTAGTGCCAAGTTTTGCATTAACTTTGCCCATGTATTTTTCAACAATGCCGGGCACTGCTGTGTAGAACCTATTACATGCTTCCCTGTTTTGGAAGAAGATGTCGCCGTTTTGGTGGCTACCCCTTGAGAAAGGATTGTCGGGGTTAAGTGCATGGTCACGGAATGTTTTAACTGCGTCCATGTTGCACATTTCTTTTAGGTCTTCATAGTCCCAAGCGTCAATTTTTTGAATTTCGTGGCTTGTTCTGAAGCCGTCGAAGAAGTTTAGGAAAGGCACACTGCTTTCAATAGCTGCAAGGTGTGCAACAGCTGCTAAATCCATAACCTCTTGTGGGTTTGACTCTGCCATCATTGCAAAGCCTGTTTGACGACATGCATAAACGTCTGAATGGTCGCCGAAAATGTTAAGCGCGTGGCTTGCAACAGTACGTGCTGAAACGTGGAAAACACCCGGCAAAAGCTCACCGGCTATTTTGTACATGTTAGGTATCATAAGTAGCAAACCTTGCGAGGCTGTGAATGTAGTTGTTAGTGCACCTGCACCAAGTGAGCCGTGAACAGTACCTGCGGCACCTGCTTCACTTTGCATTTCCACAACACTTACTTGTGTTCCGAAAATATTTTTTTGGTTTGCTGCGCTCCATTGGTCAACACTGTCGGCCATTGGGCTGGACGGTGTAATTGGGTAAATACCCGCAACTTCCGTAAACGCATACGCGACGTGTGCCGCGGCTGTATTTCCGTCCATAGCTTTTTTACTTCTTGGCATATTACTTCCTCCGATATTAATAAAAAATGATATAAGTGTAATGGGGTGCTTCATAAAAGCTAAACTCTGTAAAAATATGCATTATTTTGCAGGTTTTGGCAGTAACTTTTGAATTACAAAACAACCCAATTTACGCACATACTTATTGTAACAAAAAAAATGGTACTTGTAAACCGCCCAAACGCAAGTATTTTGCTAATTTATGCTAATTTTATTAATTTTTTGCTCCGTGTTGTGTTAATTTGTTAAAAATATCACATGTTTGCGTTAAATATAGATATTATAGGGGCTGCATTACATTTTGCGATGAAATTGTGTAAAATTTGCGCAGTAAAATTAAAAAATAAAATGGGCGGCCGTTGGCCGCCACGAAAACCGCTACGATGGAGCTTTAAAAACGGGACGTCGAGGACGCCGTCCCCTACAATACATCGCGAACGTCATCTAGCCCTCGGGCGGCGAAACGCCGCCCCT
>CAYJHA010000025.1:18155-20071 GCA_964369785.1 uncultured Bacteroides sp. | reverse complement strand
GCAATTTAATTATCTTCTGCCAAAAGCTTTGCCTTACAGCTCTCCAGTGCTTCAACTTCCGCACGTGCCAGCTCAGGGTATTTCGGCTTGCATTGCTCAAGTGTTTTCACAACAATTTCGCTTACAATGTAGCGTGTGTACCATTTTTGGTCTGCCGGTAAAACGTACCACGGGGAATGTTCACACGCTGTGTGGGTAATAGCGTGCTCGTATGCGCTCATGTACTTGTCAAAAAACGCACGCTCTTTTAAATCAGACGATGAGAACTTCCAGTTTTTTGTCGGGTCGTCTATTCTGTCTGTAAAGCGCTTTTTCTGCTCTTTTTTAGAAAGGTGCAAAAATATTTTCACTACTCTGTAACTGTTCTCGTAAAGATACTCTTCGAAATCGCGTATCTGTTTATAGCGCTTTTCAAAAAATGCGTCGCTGTCTTCGTCTAGGCAGCGCTGTGCTATTTTATACCTGTTTTGCAAGTCGTGCACACGCACCACAAGCACGTCTTCATAGTAGCTTCTGTTAAAAATGCCTATTTTGCCGCGTGCAGGCACAGCACAGTGTGCACGCCACAAATAGTCGTGCGCAAGCTCGTCGGCACCTGGCTGTTTAAAGCTTGTAACTTCAACGCCCTGTGGGTTAAGCGGCCCCATTACGTGGCGAATTGTGCTGTCTTTTCCTGCGGCGTCCATTGCTTGAAGCACAAATATAACGCCCTCTCTGCCGTCGGCGTAAAGCCGCTGTTGCAGCTCTTTCATCTTTGTTTGGTTTTGGCGTGTAAGCTCTAAAATTTCTTCTTTAGACGCTTTGTCTTTTCGGCTGTCTGTCGCCTGTTTTGATAAATCAATTTTTTTCTTGCCGTTAAAACGGTAATCGCTCAATTTCATAACTCTAAACAACACCTTCCCGTTTAGTTGTTAGTTGTTAGTTTTTAGAGATTAGTTTTTTTCTACAACTAACCTTTGTTTCTCACAACTAGGTTTCTGCCGCCGTTTGGCGTATTTTCGTATTTTGTCTCAAATGCACCGGTATAGTCTATAAGCTTGTGCAGTTTGTTAAAGCCATAATTTCGCGAGTCAAAATCGGCCGACATGCGAATGAGCGTTTCGCCCACAAGCGAAAGAGGTATAAAGCCGTCCTCGTCTGATTTATGTTCTATAATTTCTTTTATCTTCTCTACAATTTCGCTAAGTGGCACAAACGCCATAATTAAATCTTCATCGCTTGTAACTGTACTTTGCCCGTAATCTTCGTTTGTATTCATTTTTGCGTTTTCGGCCTCCGCGGCAGAAACATTTGCCTTTTTTGTTTTAGGCTTTTGTTTTGGCTTGCGCTGTGCGGGCGCCGCTTGCTTTGCGCCTTTTTGCTTGTCTGCTTTCATGCCCTGTATAACGTCTAGGTACTTAAAGCTGTCGCAGGCGCTTTTGAACGCAACGGGGGTTTTGCTCTCGCCCATGCCTATAACAAACATGCGGCTTTCACGCAAACGTGAGGCTAGGCGCGTAAAGTCGCTGTCGCTGCTTACAAGGCAAAAGCCGTCTACATTTTTGGCATATAAAATGTCCATGGCGTCTATAATCATGGCACTGTCTGACGCATTTTTGCCTTGCGTGTAGCTGAACTGTTGCATGGGCGATATGTTATGCTCGTTCAGCACTTTTTTCCACGCACTCATGTCCGAGGACGTCCAGTCTCCGTAAATTCTTTTGTAAGCAGGTGTGCCGTAAAGGCTAACTTCGTCAAGTATTGTTGTAATAAATTTCGGCGAAACATTCTCCGCATCTATTAAAAGCGCCACTACTTTATCTTCATTTCTCATGTGTTTTGTCCCTTTCGTTAAGCCGTAATATAAGCATAAATCTATAAAGTCGGCAATAGTTCAAACTTGCTGTTTTAGGGCAGGGTTGAAATATGCGCATGGC
>CAYJHA010000025.1:15636-18055 GCA_964369785.1 uncultured Bacteroides sp. | reverse complement strand
GGCTAATCACATCTGCCCAAAAAGCTGCGTTGCAAGCTCGTACGCCTCAACTTTGTCTTCATCGTTTGCTATTGCAGTTCCCTCAAAAATGCGCAGTGCTACTGTGTAGCCTTCGAATAAATCGTGCACATTATATGTGTTGCCGTATGCGTCGTTTTCAACCATAAGGTCAAGGCCGCTTAAAAACGCGCTGTCTTGCCACGTTTTTCCTATGTTTTCCATGCCAGACGTGTCGCCCTCTTCGGGTGTTGTGCCGTCGTTATAAGAAAGCGCACTGTAAGCCGATTGAAACAGCTCTGCGTCTTCTACCACAAACAGCATAGAGTCGCCTGCTTGCAAGTCTCCCGAAAAGCGCGTTACAGCCGCCATTTGCACATATGGGTCGTTTGCATTTGTGGCAAGGTCAGCGGCACTTTGTGCGCTCTCGCCCTCGGCGGCATTTTCATCGGTTTCTTCGCTGTTTTGGGCGGTGCTCTCGCCTGCAAATTCGGCATCAAGTGCGGCTAGCTCTTCGGGCGTGCTAATTTGCAAATTATACTGCACAACGCTCATTATAACATCGCCGTCGCCGTTTAAATCGCTAATATACGCGGCAAATTCATTTTCAAGCGCAGTAAGTGCGTCTTCGGGCAGTGTTTGCTCTGTAATAACCGCAATTTGGAAATCAGGCTCTTCAACGCTCATTATATCATGAATAAAGAAAATTAAAAACACTAAAACTATTGCACCGCCTATAAAATACCACTTGTGGTAGTGCATAAAATTTTGCCTTTTTTCTTTAGCGGTGTAAACGCGCTTTTCCTCGGGCTCTTCGGGTTTTATGTTCAATGTATATCTTGGGCTTGCCATACTTAATCTCTCCTAAAATTTACTTTATTATATCACTTGGCAATGGTGCCTGCAAGCCACCTGCCAAATAAACCGTTTATGCCATACCATTATATATTATAAATGCGAATAATGTGTGAATACAAGCATAAATTTTTACAACAATAGCATTTTTTGCCGCATTACGGTGAAAGTACAATTAAAAGTTGCGGCAAACGGCTAATTATGATATAATGTTATGGCTTATAGCTGTGTAGTGCTTTTGCAGTGAGCAGTAATTAGTTATAGAATTGGAGCTTTACAATGAAAACATTGTTTAATGTAATATTGCGCATTTTTTTAATACTACTTCTTGCGGCGGCAATTGTTGCCGGCGTGCTTGTTTATGAATATTATAAAACAGACCCATACGACATACCGCCTATTGAAGTTGAATTAAACGATGTAGCCCTTAACTATGGCACGGCTGTGTGGAATGCGCCCGTTTACGGCGGTATAATTTACAAGCAAGGCGCCGTGGAAAGGCAAGTTGAAAACGAAGATTACAGCATGTATTCACCGCCCGGCAGCAAAGAGATATTTTTTGAATACCCAAAAGATATGAGCGTGGAAATTAGCGTAACATCGCCAAGTGGCGGGGAAGTAACAGCGCACGAAGAGCCGGGGGTTTGGGAATATATAGCCGCAGAAAACGGCACATACCTTTACACAATTACAGCAAGCGTGTTACAGCAAGACGCAATGGCATACGGAACTTATACATTCAGCGGTGGCGTTTTAATAGACGTACAGCCTGAAATACAAATATCGCAAACGCAGGCACAGCAGGGCGACCTTATATCAGTTAGCGTAACAGGAATGGGCGAGCTGCCCGTGCCCACAATTGAGCAAGATTTAAGCGTTGCACAATTTGCAAAGCAGGGCAACGGCTACATAGCGCACATAGGCGTTGCGCACGACGCTACCCCAGGAGAGTACCCTGTAAACGTAACGTGTGGCGAGCTTGTTTTAAGCGACATTATATATGTAAGCGAGCGTGAATTTGGCAGGCAAGACTTGACAATTAGCACCACAACAGCGGCAGACACAAGAAGCGATGACGACATTGCAGAGTATAACGCCGCAATTGTGCCGCTTTTTGATATAGCAGACGAAGAAATACATTACGACGGAATGTTTATATATCCGTGCGACAATTTAGAGAAAAACACAGAGTATGGAATATTTAGGTACACAAACGGCTCGTCGTACGCTGCGCGCCATGTGGGCATTGACTACGACGGCGAAATTGGCGACAATGCCTACGCTGTGAATAACGGCAGAATTGTGTATGCCGATTATTTGCAAGTTACGGGCTATACTGTTGTAATAGAGCACGGCGCCGGCCTTAAAAGCTACTATTACCATTTAGACTCACTTAACTGTGCCGTGGATGATATGGTGCAAACAGGCGATATAATTGGATATGTGGGCACAACAGGTTATTCAACAGGTGCGCACTTACACTTTGAAATGCGCATGGGAAGAGAGCCCATTGACCCTGAGAAGTTGTTTGAGGGAACGTCGGAGATGTACGTAAATTAGAACTTAG
>CAYJHA010000025.1:11223-15536 GCA_964369785.1 uncultured Bacteroides sp. | reverse complement strand
ATAAAGCAAGCTGAAAAAAAAGCAAAGCGTGAAAAGACAACGGCAGACAAAATACAGCGCATTGCAATAAAATTACAGCGCGGCTCAAACGAGGCGGCGGCTGTGCAAGCAAAGCAAACAAGCGGCTTTTTCCTTGGCGTTGTTATAAACGCGCTGGGCCAGCTTTTATATGAAATAGGCTTTCAGGCAGAATATACGTGCCTTAAAACATACCGTGCTGTAAAGTATGCAATTTATGCGCTTTTTACCGGCTTTTTTGCACTTTTGCGCAGTTTAGTTTTACCGCTGGGCATGTTTTTGCTTGGCATTTGGCGTGACTTAACGCGCCCACTTGCCCATGGTTTTTACAGCTTTACGCATGGCTTTAAGCTGTTTTTCACAGCACTGTTTCGCGGTAAAAACCCATTTGCCGCAGTGGCTCAATTTGAAAAAAAGAAAAAGGTCTCTGCCAAGCATTCGGTTTTGCACGCTATTAGCTACGTTTTGCCGCTTGTTGCGGCAGGTGCGTTTATTTTTACAGTTAATTCGGCGCTTGCTGTGCCGTTCTCGCTTGCCGTTACGTATAACGACGAGTTTATTGGCTATATAGAAAGCGACTTTGTGTGGGACAATGCCGAGAGCACGGTGGAAAGCCGTATTCGTGCTGTAAACGACGAGCAAACGTTTCAAACTCACCCAGAGTTTGAGGTTGTGTCTGTAAATTTAGCGGCAAGGCTTGAATCGTCAGAACTTGCCGACAGAATTATGGAGAGCTCGTCTGACCAAATTATGCAGGCGACAGGCGTTTATGTGGGCGAAAATTTAGTGGCCGTAACAAGCGAGGGCGATGCGATTAAAAACTTGCTTGAAACAACACTTATAATTTCAACACCGGCCGACGACCCAACAGCACGCGTAAATTTTGTGCACGATATTTATGTAGAAGACGGCTTATACTACACAGAGTCTGTTACTAGTTTTGCGCAAGCGGAAAGTACGCTTAACACAAACGCATACTTGCAAACAAGTGTTGTTGTTACCGAAACGCGTGAAGTTGAAGTGCCATATCAAGAGATAGAGCAAGATAGCGACGATTATTCTGTGGGCACAACGCGTGTTAGCCAATATGGCCGAAACGGAACAAACAGCTTAACTGAAGACGTTATGTATATAAACGGCGTTGAAGTTAGCCGCGTGCTTGTAAGCGAAACTGTTATTGAAGAGCCTGTTGATAAAATTACACTTGTTGGCACGGCAGAGTATATTTCCGGCGGCGTTTATGACGGCGAAATTATGGCAGGAACAGGCTCGCTTATGTGGCCTGTGCCGGACTATAAGAGCACCACAACCGAGTTTAGAGCACCTGAAAGGCCTGACCATAGAGGCCTTGACATAACAGCGCCGACAGGCACGGCAATGTATGCGGCTGACGGCGGCACAGTAGTAGAGCAAACATGGCACTGGAGCTGGGGCAATTACATTGTTATAAACCACGGCAACGGAATGACAACGCTTTATGCACACTGTAACGATGTTTATGTAACGACAGGAATGAACGTTGAAAAAGGCGCACTTATTGCAACTGTGGGTAACACGGGCAATTCGTTCGGTAGCCACTTGCACATTGAAGTTGCAGTGGACGGCGTGCTTTATAACCCACGAAACTATATGGTTCAGCCGTAAAATAATATAAAATAGGGTGACTTATGACAAACGAGCAGTGTATTGACGACATAGTAAAATATTTTAAACAGGGCGAGACAAACAGCCAAAAGCTAGGCATTGAGCTTGAACATTTTGTGTGCGACGAAAATTTAATGCCTGCAACATACGAGCAAATAGGCGAGTTTGTGCGCAAGGCACAAAAAATTACAGGCGGCGAATTTTGCGGCCCGCAAAGCGAAGTTATTTGCCTTATATGCGAAGAGTATACGCTTACGCTAGAGCCTGCGTGCCAGCTAGAAATTAGCATAAACGCAAAGGAAGATATTAGCGAAATTAAACGCATATACGAAGAATTTCGCGGCGTGTGGGATAAAATTTTGCAAGAGAGCGGCTATAAGTTTATTGCAAAAGGCGTGCACCCTTTAGTAGAGTGCGGCGAAATGACACCCGATGAATTTAGCCTTATACCGAAAAACAGGTATGAGTACATGAACCGCCACTTTGAAAACAGCGGTAAATACGGCAAGTATATGATGAGGGCAACAGCGTCTACACAAATATCGGTAGACTATGAGAACATGGCAGACGCCATGGCAAAACTTCGTGTTTTGCAGGCAATTTCGCCTGTAATTGCGCTTATAAGCGAAATGCAAAGCGCACTACCGGTGGCGCCGCAGTGGAAAAAGCACATTATACGCACCCAAATTTGGAACGACCTGGATGCCGACAGATGTGGCTATTTTGCGGGTAGTATGGCGCAAAATTATTCATACGAAAGCTATGCGGCGCACGTTTTAAACAAGCCGCTTATTTGCAATGTAGAAAATGGCAAAACTGTGGAGCTAAAGCAAAAAACAGCGGCACAGCACGCGGAAGAAACAGGAAATTTTAACACAGCACACGTGCTTTCAATGTTTTTTCCGAATGTGCGCCTAAAGCAATATTTAGAGCTGCGCGTTGCCGACAGTATGCCCCTTGACATGGCTTTGGGCTTTGCGGCGCTTATAAAAGGGCTTATGTACGGCGAAAAAAGCGCCATAAAGCTTGCAGATTATTTTAAAGACGTAACAAGCGAGCAAATGATATTAAAAGCCGAAGACGAGATAGCCGAAAACGGCTACAACTGCGAAATTTACGGCCGTGATATAAAAGATATTGTGAGCTTTTTGTTCGATACAGCGAGCGAAAATTTAAGCGAGGGCGAGCGTGCGCATTTAAGCAATTTTATGCCGCTGCCCGTTATTCAGCACGAGTATTGCGAGCTTATAAAAACAGATTTAAGCGAGCATATTAAAACGGCTAACGAATCAAAAGAATACCTTGCGAACTCAACGGCGAAGTACCACAACAGGGTGGCGAAGTCAATGTACGTGCCGAAAATTTTTACAAAAAGGCAAACGGAGTATTTTTCGCAGCTTGTAGAAACGCTTTATAAAATATTCGACAAAGTTATAGATAAATTTTATGCAGATGAAAATTACAGGGCTTTATTTGGCTTTGAAAAAGAGCTTTTAAAGCTTATAATGCGCGAGAAAACTTACGAGTGTAATATACCCATTTCACGCATTGACGTATTTTTTAACGAGCAGACGAACCGCTTTAATTTTTGCGAGTTCAACACAGACGGCACAAGTGCCATGAACGAGGACAGAGAGCTTAACACGGCGCTGAAGCTAACACACGCGTACAAGCTGTTTACAGAAAAGTATAAAGTGGAAACATTCGAGCTTTTTGACACTTGGGTGAGCGAATTTTTAAATATTTACGCAGATTTTGCTAAAAGGCACGGCGCACAAAAACAGCCGAATGTAGCAATAGTTGACTTTACAAGCGTTGGCACTTTAAACGAGTTTGAAATTTTTAAACAGCGCTTTGAAAAGTGCGGCATTAACACTGTGGTGTGCGATGTTGAGGACTTAGTTTATGACGGAAAAACACTGAAAGTTAAGCAAAGCGGTTTTGTGGTTAACGCAATATACAGGCGTGCTGTTACAACCGATGTTATGAAAAACCTTGATAAAGCGCGTGATATGATAGACGCTACTGTTAACGGCGACGTTTGCCTTATTGGAGATTTTAAAACGCAAATTGTGCACAATAAAATTTTATACAAAATTTTGCACCTACCCCAAACACAGCAGCTTTTAACGCGTCAAGAACAAGATTTTGTAAAGGCGCACGTGCCTTATACAACGTCTTTAACAAGTGCGGCGCTTAAAAGCGATGACGTTTTTGCGAGGGAAGTATATGGCAAAAAGGACGCATGGATTATAAAGCCCGAGGACTCGTACGGCTCAAAGGGTGTGCACGCAGGCGTTGAGTGCACTGATGAAGAATGGCGAAATTTTGTAGACGAGTGCAAAGACAAAGGCTACATTATACAGCGGTTTTATAACCCGTACCAAATGAAGAACATTGACCTTGCAATTAGTGAAAAGGACGAGCCCACATGGCACAGCACAAGCAATTTAACAGGGCTTTTTGTGTACAGCGGCAAAATGTGCGGCGCTTATTCAAGAATATCGTATGATGAAATGATTTCAACGCAGTATAACGAGATGTCGCTGCCGACAATTGTGGCTGTTAGAGATTAGAGATTAGAGCCTAGAACCTAGAACGCAAAAAACCGGCACGGCTTTGTAGGGACAACCCTTGCGGTTGTCCGAAAC
>CAYJHA010000025.1:6778-11123 GCA_964369785.1 uncultured Bacteroides sp. | reverse complement strand
CTAACAACTAACAACTAAACGTGTAGGGACAACCCTTGCGGTTGTCCGAACCACTGCAAAGCTAAAGCAACTAACACCTAAAAACTAAAAACTAACAACTAAACGTAACCGCAAAGGAAGAAAAAATGCAACTACTGGTAGACGACAAAATAATAAATACTATTTTAAACACAATAGGCATAAAATTTGCCGAAACAGAGCGTGTTTTAATAAATAACTACTGTTTTGAATTCACACAAAACGGCAACTTTTACCTTGCGGAAAATACGCACGGCACACCGTTCGAGCTTGTTATTGTTGAAATTGACGACGAAAACACATGGACGCTTGACGAGTTTCAAAGTTGCTTTGCCTTTGCAAAAAAGCATTTAGAAATAGATAGCGGCAACATTACACTGAAAAACTGTGCGCCGGGTGAAGATTGCAGCACGTTTACTTACACAGAGCGCACAGCAGGCTGTATAGGCAAAGACAGCGTTAGCCTAACAGTGCCAAGAGCCGCGAAGAACAAAGAGGAAATATCACAGCTTACAATGTGCGATGTGTACCTTCTTTGCCCCGGTAAGCTGAAAAGCGAAGACATTGCCATGAGCCACGAGAGCACCACCTTTTGTTCAGACGAGCTTTTCGACACGTTTAAGGCGAACATTGACTACTGTGTGGAAAGTGAGTATAACTCGAACTTTTCGAAAAAACTGCGGCGCAAAAATTTTGGCACCGTTAAAATAATAATAGAACAAGATTACCAGAACGACGAACACACACAAGACGCAATGGTGGGCATAATGTGGCACGAAACAGGCTATTGCGTAATTGAATTTTTTGTGTATAACTGCAATTGCGGCGGTAACAAACTGCTTAACTACTATTGCGGCGAGATGTTAAAATATGAATACAGCGGCAAAATTTACAGCCTGGAAGAGCTTTGTGCACATTTTGGTGTTGAGCGCTTTGGCCAAAAGCGAAGCATGGTTTTTGCCTACGGTGAAGTTACCGACAGGGAAATTATAAACGCGCTTGCTAACGAAGAAGAGCCAATGGGCGAAATAGGCGGAGACTTTGAATGGAAAGTGAAAAACCAAAACGTAGCCCAGTACGACACAGCGCGTGTTTACGTGTCGCTTGTTACTATGATAGAAGTGTGCAAAAGCATAACGTCTTTTGTTGAAACGCGCATTTCTTACCACGCAATAGAGATATTTTTTGTGGAGCTTTTGCTTTTGCAAGACGCCGCAATAGACAAAGTGCACGAAGACTTGCGAACAGAGCACACAAACGATACAGAGAAGAAAATAAGCCTACTTGCAGAGCGCTATGAGCAAATAAGCTTTGACATGGCGCAAGCGGTGGAATTTGCAAATTATGAACAGTTCAATTACCCAACCGTTAGAGTATCCGCAAAAAATGTTGCAAAATGTTTTGGCATAGAGTATGTTTTTGAGAAGTACGAGGCAAACAAAGAGCTTCTTTCTTCAATGATACAAGCGAATAAACGGCGCATTGAAGAGCACCAAGAAAAGGTGAAAAACTATTTCTTGTTCCTCTTGTCTGCCATTGCAACGGTGGGCACAATAGGCCAAATGATACACTCAATTATTCAAGACGCCGTGGGCGGTGTGCAAAGTTATTCGGCGGCGCTTGCGCTTGTGTTCTTTGCTTACTGCATTTACAGGCTACTTATTCTAATAGGCAAAATAAAGAAGAAAAAAGGAGCAGACTAATGAGAAAATCACAATATTACGAAAAGGCAACTACTAATAAGCATAACTCGGTAGGAAATATACCGCCAAAACTTTTGCCGCAAGAAACAGACTGGACATGTGCAGTTGCTTGCGTAAGAACAATGATGTCTGCCTTTGAGCCCGACTTAAAAAGTGAAGAATATTATGTGAAAACGCATAATTTAGAAATGGGGCCGCATTACTCAGAGCAAATAAAAGGGTATAAAATTTTAGATAAGTACAACGCTGTTTACGGCTGCGACAACAAAAACATTACATTTGACGATATAGTGGAAATGATGGAAAACGGCTACTATATTATGCTTGAAAGCATGATAAATTACTCGCACTGGGTTGTTATGCTTGCATACCTTGCAGTGCCAACAGAGCACGGCATTGAAAAGTACGAGATGATGTATTACGAGCCGTATTACAACGTTGTAAAAAGCATAAGCGTGGACGAATTTCTGGGCATGTGGCGCGATGGCCCGTATGAGACAACGAAAGTAGAGCGAGATTTTGTTGCAGTAAAAGCAAAATAAATTTTCGGGGAGCTTTGCAGTGGATAATTTACTTGTAATTGGTGCAGGCGGCTTTAGCCAAACTGTTAGAGAGTGTGCAGAAGACGCGAATTTGTTCGATAACATAGCGTTTTTAGACGATAACAACCCTCTTGCAATAGGAAAATGCAGTGAGTTTTTAAAGTTCAAAAGCGAGTATAGCAATGCTTTTGTGGCGCTGGGTGATAACCGACTGCGTGCAGAATATATTGACAAACTGCTAAAAGCAGGTTTTAATGTGCCTGTGTTAATTCACAGCAAATGTTACGTTAGCAAAAGTGCAAAAGTTGGGCATGGCAGCATAATGTTGGCACAAAGTGTTGTGGGCGCAAATACACTTTTAGGCAACGGGTGCATTATAAATATAGGCGCACTTGTAGACCATGACTGCACACTTGAAACAGCAGTGCACATTGCACCGGGCGCTATTGTTAAAGCACGAAATAAAATAGCGCGTTTTGAAAAAATAGACTCCGGCACTGTAATTATGTAGATGTTCCGATACTAAAAGAAAACTAAAAGCAATGGAGGCAAAAGGTTTGAAAAGTTTGCTAATTTTGGGCGCAGGCGGCCTTGGTAAAATGGTTGGCGAGGTTGCAAAAGCGACAAAACTTTACGACAAAATACATTTTTTAGACGATGCAACACGTGGCGAGAATATAGCCGGCGCACTGGGCGACTATAAATTATTAAAACAAACGTATGAAAATGCAGTGGCGGCATTTGGCAACAATAGGCTTCGCCTTGAGTGGACAAACCGCCTTTTGCAGGCGGGCTTTAATGTTCCGTGTATTGTGCACCCGTCTGCCATAATAAGCGAAAGTGCGCAAATTGGCACAGGCAACCTTATTTTGCACGGCGCCATTATTAACACTAACGTTAAAACAGGCACAGCTTGCCTTATTAACAGCGGCGCACTTATAGACCACGACTGTGTTTTGCACGACGGTGTGCATGTTAACTTACACACCACAATGCGTGCAATGTGTACAATGCAAAAGCTAGAGCGCACAGAGGCAGGCGAGACAGTATTTTCAACTAAAAAGCCAATTGACGGCGTTGACAGCTTAAACCTTGAAGACGCACTATACGCGTTTAAAATAGGTGCAGTGGCAAAATATATAAAGCCGTTCGGCTCAGGCCATATTAACGACACGTACGCAGTTTATGTAAACAAAAACGGCGAGGAAGTGCCACGCTATATTATGCAGAGAATTAACACAGACGTGTTTAAAAAGCCGCACGCTGTTATGGAAAATATATTTGGAGTTACAAGCTATTTGCGTGAAATTACACTGCGAAACGGCGGCGACGCAGACAGAGAGCTTTTAAACTACTTAAAAACGTCCGACGGCGAAAATTATTACGTAGACGCAAGCGAGGGCGTATGGCGGTGCTACAATTATGTGGCGAATTCTGAATGTATAAACAAAGTGCGAGACAGCGATGATTTTTACAACTCCGGCAAGAGTTTTGGCACATTTTTGCGAATGTTAAAAGACTACCCTGCCGAAACCCTGCACGAGACTATTGAGAAATTTCACGACACAAGAAGCAGGTATGAGCAGTTTGAGCGTGCACTTGCACGTGATGTGAAAAACAGGGCAAAAACGTGCGCAGAGCAAATAGAATTTGTAAAAGCCAGAAAAGAAGATTGCAGCTACCTTATGGACAAACTGGAAAACGGAGATTTACCGCTTAGGGTAACGCACAACGACACGAAGATTAACAACATATTGTTTGACGTGGGCACAGGCAACGCGCTTTGCGTTATTGACCTTGACACAATAATGCCCGGCATTGCCGCTAACGATTACGGCGATTCTATACGCTTTGGCGCAAACAATTGCGCAGAGGATGAGCCGGACCTTAGCAAAGTGAATTTTGACATAGAGCTTTTTAAAACATACACAAAAGGCTACCTTGAAGCCGTGGGTGATATACTTACACCCGAGGAGAAAAAAAGCCTTTCGTACGGCGCAAAACTTATGACACTTGAATGTGGTATGCGCTTTTTAGCAGACTATTTGAATGGCGATATATATTTTAAAACACAGCACCCAC
>CAYJHA010000025.1:2635-6678 GCA_964369785.1 uncultured Bacteroides sp. | reverse complement strand
TAAAAAATGAAAATTGAAACAAAATGCCTAAGAGCAGGCTACACACCGAAAAACGGCGAGCCGAAAGCACTGCCAATTTACCAAAGCACCACTTATACTTACGACTCGACAGAGCACGTGGGCAAACTGTTTGATTTAACAGCCGCAGGGCACATTTACTCGCGCCTTTCAAACCCAACGGTAGACGCTGTTGAGCAAAAAATTGCCGCACTTGAGGGCGGTGTGGGCGCACTGTGCACAACAAGCGGCCAAGCGGCCAGCATGATGGCGCTTTTAAACATCTGCGGCGCAGGCGATGAGTTTGTTGCTGTTAGCGAAATATACGGCGGCTCTATAAATCTATTTTCAGTGTCACTTAAAAAGCTTGGCATAACGTGCAAGTTTGTTAGCGCGAAAGACAGCGAGGAGAAAATTCAAGCGGCTTTCAGCGAAAAAACAAAAGCCGTTTTTGGCGAGACAATAGCAAACCCTGCACTTTGTGTGCTGGACATTGAGAAATTTGCGGGCATAGCGCATAAAAATGGCGTGCCGCTTATTTTAGACAACACATTTGCAACGCCTATTCTCTGCCGCCCGTTTGAGCACGGCGCAGACATTATTGTGCACTCCACAACAAAATATATGGACGGGCACGCACTTCAAATTGGCGGTGTTATTGTAGACAGCGGCAATTTTGACTGGGCTAAAAACGCACAAAAATTTGAGGGCCTTACAACACCCGACGAGAGCTACCACGGCCTTGTTTATACAGAAAGCTTCGGCAAAGCGGCGTTTATAACAAAAGCGCGCGTGCAACTAATGCGCGACATGGGCGCATACCCCGGCGCTTTGAACGCTTTTATTTTAAACATAGGGCTTGAAACGCTTGCAATAAGAATGGAAAGATACTGTGAGAACGCACAAAAAGTGGCAGAATTTTTAGACAAACAAAGTGCGGTTGAGAAAGTAAATTACCCCGGGCTTGCAAACAACTGTGAGAATTCTCTTGCGAAAAAATATTTGCCGAAAGGCGCAAGCGGCGTAATTTCTTTCGTTGTTAAAGGCGGCAAAGCGGCGGCTGTGAAGTTTATGGACAGCTTAACACTTGCCTACAACGAGGTGCACGTTGCCGACATTTGCACAAGCGTGCTTCACCCGGCGTCCAGTACTCACCGCCAAATGTCAGACGAGCAACTTGAGAACGCAGGCATTTCAGCAGGGCTTATAAGGCTTTCTGTTGGGCTTGAGAATATAGACGATATTATAGAGGATTTGCAAAGCGGTTTTGACGCTTTAAAATAATACCAAAAAGGGGAAGTATAAATGTATGAAATAGTAGACAAAATTGAACTAAACCCAACGGTTGTGAAAATGATAATAAAAGCACCGCTTATTGCCAAAAAGGCAAAGCCGGGCCAGTTTATTATTTTCAGGGCATACGAAAACAGCGAACGTGTGCCCCTAACAATTGCAGATTATGACGCAGAAAACGGATTAGTTACAGTTATTTTCCAAATAGTAGGCGAGGCCACAATTGAGCTTAACAGCTTAAATAAAGGCGACAGTTTATCTGACTTTGTGGGCCCGCTTGGCAAGCCCAGCCACATAGAAGGGCTGAAAAACGTTGCTGTTGTGGGCGGCGGTGTGGGCTGTGCAATTGCATACCCCGTGGCAAAAGCACTGCACGCGCAAGGCACAAAAGTTACAAGCATTGTTGGCTTTAGAAGTAAAGATTTGCTTATTTTACAAGATGAATTTACGAAAGTGTCAAACACGCTTATTACAATGACAGACGACGGAAGCTTTGGCGAAAAAGGGCTTGTAACAACAGCGCTTGAAAAGCTTATAAACGACGGCGAAAAGTTCGACGAAGTTATTGCAATTGGGCCGCTTATTATGATGAAATTTGTATGTGCTGTTACTAAAAAATACGGCATAAAAACAAGCGTAAGCATGAACCCTGTTATGATAGACGGCACAGGCATGTGCGGCGGCTGCCGCATAACTGTTGGCGGGCAAACAAAATTTGCATGTGTAGACGGCCCCGACTTTGACGGGCACCTTATTGATTTTGACGAGGCTATGCAGCGCGGCACAATGTATAAAAAGCACGAGCATAACATGCGCAGTGCCAGCTGTGAGCTTGTAAATAAGGAGGTGCAATAATGCCAAACATGAACCCAAACAAATGCGAAATGCCTGTGCAAGACGCAAAAGAACGCGCACGTAATTTTGAGGAAGTTGCACTTGGCTACACTTATGAAATGGCAGTGGAAGAGGCAAAAAGGTGCCTAAACTGCAAGCACAAACCATGTGTTTCAGGCTGCCCTGTTAATATAGACATACCCGGCTTTGTGTGCGAGGTAGCAAACGAAAATTTAGAAGGGGCGTTCGAAGTATTAAGCGCCTCAACGTCGCTTGCGGCTGTTTGTGGGCGCGTATGTCCGCAAGAAACACAGTGCGAACAAAAGTGTGTGCGCGGCATTAAACAGGGAAGTGAAGCCGTGGGCATAGGCCGTATAGAGCGCTTTGTTGCAGACTGGCAGCGAGAGAATTCAAGCGCAGAGCTGAAAACACAGCAAAAGAACGGGCACAAAGTTGCAGTTGTGGGCAGTGGCCCTGCCGGCCTTACAGTGGCAGGCGACCTTGCAAAAATGGGCTATGATGTAACAGTTTATGAGGCACTTCACGAAGCAGGCGGCGTATTAACATATGGAATACCGGAGTTCCGCCTGCCGAAAGATATAGTGAAAGCAGAAATTAACGCACTGAAAAAAATTGGCGTTGAAGTGGCTACAAACGTTGTAATAGGGCGCACTTTAACAATAGACGAGCTGTTCGAAGACGGCAATGAAGCGGTGTTTATAGGCAGTGGCGCGGGCCTTCCAAACTTTATGGGCATACCGGGCGAGAGTTTAAAAGGTGTGTACTCTGCAAACGAGTTTTTGACAAGAATTAACCTTATGAAAGCGTATAAAGAAGACAGCAAAACGCCAATTTACAGGGGCAAAAACGTTGCTGTTGTAGGCGGCGGCAATGTTGCTATGGACGCCGCAAGAAGCGCAATGCGCCTTGGAGCTGAGAATGTTTACATAGTTTATAGGCGTGGGCACGAAGAAATTCCTGCACGTGCCGAGGAAGTTGAGCACGCGCACGAAGAGGGCGTTGTGTTTAAAACGCTAACTAACCCCACAGAGCTGAAAGGTGACGAGAACGGCCATGTAAGTAGCATGATTTGCGTTGAAATGGAACTGGGAGAGCCCGACGACAGCGGCAGACGCAGGCCCATTGTAAAACAGGGCAGTGAGTTCGAGCTTGAAACAGACTGTGTGATTATAGCTGTGGGCACAAGCCCGAACCCGCTAATTATATCTACAACGCCGGGGCTAGAGGCAAACAAATGGGGCTGTATTGTTGCAAAAGACGACAGCGGCCTAACATCGCGCGAGGGCGTTTATGCCGGCGGTGATGCCGTTACGGGCGCCGCAACTGTTATACTTGCAATGGGTGCAGGCAAAAGTGCCGCCGCCGCAATTGATGAGTATATTAAAGGGTTGTAATGCCTGAAGAAATGTGAAAAATATGTAAGGTCACGGCTTGCCGTGGCCAAGAATAAGCGCAGATTTTTAAAATTTAGCATATTTTGCGTACATGGCAAGCCCTGCCGTTACAATTCTTTGTTTATTTACGTGGAAAATGATTTTATTTTGACAGATTTTAATAAGCGAGATATTACACAAAAAAGGGAGCATTTCGCATGAGCGCCTTGAACGAAAAAATTTACGATGTTGTGATGAAAATACCGAAAGGGTATGTTGCAACTTATGGGCAAGTTGCCGCGCTTGCAGGCAACCCACGCGCGGCACGTGCAGTTGGCTTTGCCCTGCACAGAAACCCACGGCCGGGCGTTATTCCGTGCCACCGTGTTGTTTTTAAAGACGGTAGCATTTGCACAGGCTTTGCGTTTGGCGGCTTTGAGGTGCAAAGGCAAATGCTTATTGAAGAAGGCGTAAAGTTTACAGACGACACGCACGTGGACATGAAAGAGTGTGCATTTTTTGTGT
>CAYJHA010000025.1:0-2535 GCA_964369785.1 uncultured Bacteroides sp. | reverse complement strand
TAAAACGGCGTGCCGCCTCCTGACGGCACATGCCAATTAATCTCCATTCTGTACGGAGATTGTTCAAAACTATTTGTGCTACGCACAGAATGGAGATTAAAATGCCAAAATTGTTAATAGCAAGCGACTTGCACGGCTCTGCATTTTACACAGCTGAAATTTGCCGCATTTTTGACGACGGCAATTTCGACAGGCTTATCCTGCTGGGAGATTTGCTCTACCACGGGCCACGCAACCCCTTGCCCAAAGATTATGCACCGCAAAAAGTTGCAGAAATGTTAAACGCACGCAAAAACAAAATTCTTGCAGTGCGCGGCAACTGCGACAGTGAGGTAGACCAAATGGTGCTTGAATTCCCAATAAGGGCAGACTATGCCACTATGTTCGAACACGGTAAAATGCTGTTTTTTACGCACGGGCATTTATTTAATGAAGAGATACTTCCAAACTTTGCCAAGGGCGATGTGCTTATACACGGGCACACACACCTGCGTGAACTTGCCGACAAAGGCGAGTATATTTTCTTAAACCCGGGCAGTGCCGCCTTGCCAAAAGGCGACGGCATTAACAGCTATGCCGAATACGAAAACGGCGTTTTTACGACAAAAACACTTAGCGGCGACGTTATTGAAACGCTAGCGCTTTAGATATAAAAGAGAAAAAATGACATTCAACAACAACGAACAAAACAGCGCTAGTGTGCACCTAAAAGCACAGCAGAGCATTACAAAAAAGTACAAAAAAACAATATGGCACCGCTTTATAGGCGCATGTAAAGACTACCGCCTTATTAAAAGCGGCGACGTTATAGCAGTGTGCATAAGCGGCGGAAAAGATAGCTTTTTGCTTGCAAAATGTATGCAAGAGCTGCAAAAACACTCTGACGTGCCATTTGAGCTGAAGTTTTTGTGCATGGACCCGGGCTACAACAAGAAAAACAGGCTTTTAATAGAAGAGAACGCAAAAAAGCTTGGCATTACGCTAAATATTTTTGAGACTGACATCTTCGATTCAGTTGCGAATATCGAAAAATCGCCCTGTTATTTATGCGCGCGAATGAGACGTGGGCACCTTTATAAAAACGCACGAGCCATCGCTTGCAACAAAATAGCGCTTGGCCACCATTTTGACGACGCAGTTGAAACGGCGCTGATGAGCATGATTTGGGGCGCCGAAATTAAGACAATGCCACCCAAATTGCACAGCACAAACTACGAGGGCATGGAGCTTATTCGCCCACTTTACCATGTGCGAGAGCGCGACATTATAAATTGGGTGAACTACAACAGCCTTGAATTTTTGCAATGCGCTTGCCGCCTTACAGAGCGAAACGACGACGAGAACATAGGCGCAAGAAAGCAGGCAAAACAGCTAGTGGCACATATGCGCACGCTTAACCCTGCGGCAGACTATAACATATTTAAAAGCCTGCACAACATAAATTTAAACATGACACTGGGCTATGTAAAAGACGGTGAAACGTTTGATTTTAACGATAACTACCCTGAAAAGCAAGGGCAGAGCAGCTTAGTATCAAAGGCTGATTTAAAAACGCAAACAACAAAAGCTAATGACAGCGGAAAAGAGGAAAAGCCAATGGAGAATTTTGTGCCGGGAACGCCCGTTGCGTTTGAAAACTGCGAGAATTTTAGGGAGCTTGGTGGCTACAAAAGCGCAAATGGCAAAAAAGTAAAGCGCGGAATTATATACAGAACTGCCGCGCTTTCGGGCGTTTACAGTGAAGACGATGTAAAGCTTTTTAACAGCCTTGGCATAAAAACAGCGTTCGATTTTCGCTCTAGCTCTGAGAGGGACGAACACCCCGACCCTGCATTTAACGGCGTTAATAACATTGCAATCTCCGCCATGTACGACGAGAACGGCAACGAAGTTTTGTTCGATTTAGCGAAGATTTTTGGCGACGGGCGCAAAGGTATTGACGACATGCTCTTCGAGGTTCGCACGGCGTATAGTACAATGCCGTTTAATAACCCTGCATATAAGCTAATGTTTGCGCATATTTGCGGCGGCAAAACACCGCTTTTGTTCCATTGTAGCGCAGGCAAAGACAGAACCGGCGTTGCAGCGGCACTTATACTGCGTGCCCTTGGCGTAAGCGATGAGCAGATTATTGCTGATTATATGCTTACAAATGTTTTGCGCCCAAAAACGCGCGAGTTTTTTATGAAAAAATATGCTGAATATTTACCGGGCGAAAACATGGAAGAGATAACACAGAGTATTCTGGGCGTTGAGCTTGACATGATAGAAACAGCGCTTAAAGTTATTGACGAAAAATACCCTGATTTTGAAGAGTATTTAGAAAAAGAGTGCGATGTTACAGCTGACATGCTGAGCGAGATGAGAAATGAATTACTTGCTTAATTTTGGGTGCCGCTTTTACAGGAGCGAACATAACTTGTAGGGACAGGGCTTGCCCCTGTCCGCACCTACCGCATGGCACTCGGACAACCGCAAGGGTTGTCCCTACAATTTGTTGTCAGGTTTTAAGGATAACAAGCTGATAGGTGTGGG
>CAYJHA010000024.1:0-22271 GCA_964369785.1 uncultured Bacteroides sp. | reverse complement strand
TATTAATTCGTGATGATAAAAACCCGAGGGGTACACGTATTTTTGGCCCGGTTGCTCGCGAGCTTCGCGACAGTGGCTATTTAAAAATCGTGAGCCTAGCTCCGGAATCGCTGTAAGGGAGGTTTTAAAATGAATAAAGTTCACGTTAAAACCGGTGACAATGTAAAGATTATCAGCGGTAAGGACAAAGGCAAAACTGGTAAAGTTTTGCAAGTTAGCCCAAAAGAGGGCAAAGTTATTGTTGAAGGGCTTAACATGGTTATAAAACACGTTAAACCCCGCCGCCAAGGCGAACAAGGCGGAAAAATTAATGCGGAAGGCGCACTTTACGCATGCAAAGTTGTGCCTGTTTGCCCAAAATGCGACAAACAAACACGCATTGGCGCAGGCACTGACAAAAACGGCAAAAAAACACGCGTTTGCAAAAAATGCAACGCTGAATTTTAAAAAAGGAGAGGTAGACAATGGCTAGATTAAAAGAGACGTACGCCAAGGAAATTGCTCCCGCTCTTATGAAAAAATTCAGTTATAAAAGCGTTATGCAAATTCCGAAACTAGACAAAGTAGTTATCAACATCGGTTGCGGTGAGGCAAGAGACAACCCGAAAATTATGGAAGCGGTTGTAGCTGACCTTGCAAAAATTACAGGCCAAAAACCTATAATTTGTAAAGCAAAGAAGAGCGTTGCTAACTTCAAACTTCGCGAGGGTATGCCCATTGGTGCAAAAGTTACACTAAGAGGAGAAAAAATGTACGAGTTCGTAGATAGATTCTTCACAGTGTCACTTCCACGCGTTCGCGACTTTAGGGGCATTAACGGCAACTCTTTCGACGGGCACGGCAACTACAGCTGTGGCATTAAAGAGCAGCTAATTTTCCCTGAAATTGACTACGACAAAATTGATACCGTGCGCGGCATGGATATATGTTTTGTAACTACAGCGAAATCGGACGTTGAGTGCAAAGAGTTGTTGAAACTCATGGGCGCTCCGTTCGCAAATTAAGGAGGGTATGACATTTGGCTAAGACAAGCATGAAAGTTAAACAACAGCTGGCGCCGAAGTTCAGCACCCGCGCATACAACCGTTGCAAAATCTGTGGTAGGCCCCATGCTTACTTGCGCAAATACGGCGTGTGCCGTATATGCTTTAGAGAACTTGCCTACAAAGGGCAAATTCCGGGCGTTAAAAAAGCAAGCTGGTAATATGCTAAATATAACTGGCTAATAAGATTTTACAACATAAATCAAGGAGGTAAGTGGCTCATGAATATTACAGATCCTATTGCTGACCTTTTAACAAGGGTTCGCAATGCAAGTAGTGCCAAACACCCTTCTGTTGACATTCCCGCTTCAAATTTGAAAAAGGCAGTTGCCAAAATTCTTGTTGAAGAGGGCTATGTGAAAGGTGTTCAAGCAATTGATGACAAAAAGCAAGGCGTCATCAGAATTACTTTAAAGTATACAAAAACAGGCGCCCCTGTTATTACAGGTTTGCGCCGCGTGTCAAAACCTGGCCTTCGCATTTACACAAACTGCGAAGATATGCCAAAAGTTATGAGAGGGCTTGGCACAGCAATTATATCAACATCTAAAGGCGTTATGACAGATAAAGCAGCCCGCAAAGAAAACGTGGGCGGCGAAGTGCTCGCCTTTGTGTGGTAAGAAAGGGGCAACAAGACAATGTCGAGAATAGGAAGAAAACCCATCGTCGTACCGGCAGGCGTTGAAGTTAAAGTAGACGGCACAACTGTTTCGGTAAAGGGCCCCAAAGGTAGCCTTAATTCCATCATCAGCCCTATCATTAGTGTTAAAGTGGAAAACGGTGAAGTATTGGTTACTCGCCCAAATGACGAAAAGCAAGCACGCAGCTTACACGGCCTTTCACGCACATTAATCAGCAACATGGTTATTGGCGTAACAGAGGGCTTCAAAAAAGAGCTTGAAATTCAAGGTGTAGGTTACCGTGCAGCAAAACAAGGCAAAGACCTTGTTATGAACCTTGGTTATTCACACCAGGTTATAGTTAGCGAGAAAGACGGCATAACAATTGACGTTCCGGAACCGCTTAAAATTATTATCAACGGCATAGACAAACAAAAGGTTGGCCAATTTGCGGCTGAAGTTCGCGAAAAACGCCCACCGGAACCTTACAAAGGCAAAGGTATTCGCTATGCGGGTGAAGTTATCATTCGCAAAGAGGGTAAAGCCGGTAAGGGTAAATAATAAAAGGAGTGAGAGACAATGGTTAATAAACCGGATAAGAATATTGCGCGTTTGCGCAGACATCGCCGTGTTCGCGGTAAAATTTCCGGCACAGCACAGTGCCCACGCCTTGATGTGTTCCGCTCCTCAAAGCACATTTATGCACAGCTTATTGACGACGTTGCAGGCGTAACACTTGCAAGCGCTTCAAGCATGGATAAAGATTTTGACGGATTCGGCGGCAATGTAGAGGCTGCAACAAAAGTAGGCAAAGCTATTGCGAAAAAAGCGGCAGACAAAGGCATTACAAAAGCCGTTTACGACAGAGGCGGTTTTGTATATCACGGCCGTGTGAAAGCTTTGGCAGAGGGCGCCCGTGAAGGCGGCCTAACACTGTAAGGAGGATACAAAAATGGAAATAATCGATGCAAGCACATTAGATTTACAAGAAAAAGTTGTTGCCATTAACCGTGTATCCAAAACAGTTAAGGGTGGCCGTGTTATGAAATTCAGCGCCCTTGTTGTTGTCGGCAACGGCGACGGCATAGTTGGTTTTGGTCTCGGTAAAGCATCTGAGGTACCTGAAGCAATACGCAAAGGCCTAGAGGCAGCAAAGAAAAATTTGCGCAAAGTTAGCATGAGAGGCACAACAATACCGCACGAAACAGTTGGTTGTTTCGGCGCAGGCCGTGTTCTTCTTCGCCCGGCACCTGAGGGTACAGGCGTTATAGCAGGCGGCGCAGTTCGTGCAGTTCTTGAGTGCGCAGGCATTAAAGACATTCGTACAAAATGCCAACGCACAAATAACCCTTGCAACGTTGTTACAGCAACAATTAACGGCCTTTGCAGTTTGCAAAGCCTAGAGCAAGTTGCTGAAAAACGCGGCAAAACAATTAAAGAGATTTTAGGTTAAGGAGGCAGTGAACAATGGCTGAAGAAAAAACAACAAAAGCAGCAGCTGAAGGCGAAGTAGCAGAGAAAAAAGCTCCCGCCAAGAAAACTGCCGCCAAAACAGCAGCAAAAAAACCGGCAGCAAAAAAAGCAGACGGTGAAACAGCTGTGAAAAAAGCACCCGCTAAAAAAGCAGCGGCACCAAAAGCTGAAAAGGCTGAAAAAGCCGCACCGGCAAAAAAAGCGGCCGCACCTAAAGCTGAAAAAGCGGCACCGGCTAAAAAAGAAACTGCCGCAAAAGCAACAACAGCAAAAGCGGCACCGGCTAAAAAAGCCCCCGCAAAAAAAGCGGCTGCAGGCAGCCTTAAAATTAAACTTGTAAGAAGTTTAATAGGCCGCAGTGTAAAACAAATTGCCACGGCAAAAAGCCTTGGTTTAAACCGTGTAGGTGACGAGACAATTCAACCTGATAATGCCGCAACAAAAGGCAAAATCAACATTGTTTCGCACATGGTAACGGTAGTTAATGCTTAAAGCAAGGAGGTGCAATGCACAATGATGCTTCATGAATTACGCCCTGCAAAGGGCTCAAACAAAGCTGCAAAACGCAAAGGGCGTGGCGCGGCAAGCGGTAACGGCAAAACAGCAGGCTACGGCCACAAAGGCCAAAAAGCACGTTCAGGTGCCAAAAAAGCAGGCTTTGAAGGCGGTCAAATGCCTTTACAACGTCGTTTACCTAAACGAGGATTCAACAATATTTTCGCAACACACTATGCTATAATTAACTTGAGCGACTTAGAAAAATTTGATGCAGGCCTAACAGTTAATGCAGAAATGCTAAAACAAAAAGGTGTTATCAAAAAAGAGCTTGACGGCGTTAAAGTACTTGGAAAAGGCAAGCTGACAAAGGCAATTACAGTGGAGGCTGCCGCATTCTCCGCCTCTGCAAAAGAGGCTATTGAAAAGGCCGGAGGAAAGGCCGAGGTGAAGTAAATTGTTTAAGACATTTGCAAATGCATGGAAAATTGATGAACTGCGCAAAAAAATAGTTTTTACGCTTATGGTTATTTTAGTTTTCCGCATAGGTACGGCAATTCCCGTTCCTTTTATCTCGGGCGACGGGCTTAAAGCACTTGTAGGAGAGACAGGC
This sequence comes from uncultured Bacteroides sp., assembly GCA_964369785.1. GTDB lineage: Bacteria > Bacillota > Clostridia > Oscillospirales > Ruminococcaceae > Ruthenibacterium. Next base: position 18,027 of record CAYJHA010000024.1, on the reverse strand, counting down.
AGTCTGCTTGGCTACTTCGACATGCTGACAGGCGGCTCGTTCTCTCAGGCAACAATATTTGCACTTAGCGTTACGCCATACATCAATGCGTCGATTATTATGCAGCTTTTAACAGTTGCTATACCGGCACTTGAGCGCCTTAGCAAAGAGGGCGAAGACGGCAGACGCAAAATAGCAAAAATTACACGTTATGTTGGCGCAGGCATGGCAGTGGCACTTTCAATAGGTTACTATCTCTTGCTTCGCGGCCAAAACATGCTTATCTACACAAACGGCCTTGAGGGCGTTTTCGCAGCACTTGTAGTTATACTATCATTTGCGGCAGGTTCACTGTTAATTCAGTGGATGGGTGAGCAAATAGACATGAACGGCATTGGCAACGGTATTTCGATTTTAATCTTCGCAGGTATCGTAAGCCGCCTTTCAAGCGTGTTCTCTCTGGTTCAAAATTCAGTGGCGCTTGCAATAGCAGGTGAAGTGCAATACTTCTTCTACTTGCCACTTATAGCAATTATGGCACTTGCAATTTTAGTGCTTATTGTTGTACTGAATTCAGCAGAGCGCAGAATACCAATTCAATACGCAAAGCGTGTTGTGGGCAGAAAAATGTACGGCGGACAAAACACATATTTCCCAATTAAAGTTAATATGAGCGGTGTTATGCCTGTAATTTTTGCCTCGGCACTTATAAGCATACCGGGCACAATAGGCGATTTGTTCTTCTCAACACTTACACAGGCAGAAAGCCCGTTCTGGTATGGCTTTTTCAACATGTTCTCAACAACAAGCTTTTTCTATGCGGCTATGTACTTGCTTTTGATAATAGCGTTTAACTACTTCTATGTTTCAATGCAGTATAACCCAATTGAAATAGCTAACAACTTACGCAACAACAACGGCATGGTTCCCGGTTACAGGCCGGGCGAGCCAACAAGTACATTTATAACTAAAGTGCTTGGCAAAATTACTTTTATAGGCGCTGCGTTTTTAGGTATAGTTGCTGTTGCACCAATTCTGTTCAGCATGGTAACAGGCATGAACTTGGCACTTGGCGGCACAAGCCTGCTAATTGTTGTAGGTGTTGCGCTTGATACAAGCAGAAGCCTAGAGTCATACATGCTTATGCGTCATCACAAAGGTTTTTTTGAATAATTAATGTTCGAGAAAGGGGAACACAAATGAAACTTATACTTCTTGGGGCACCGGGTGCCGGCAAAGGAACACAGGCAGAGGCTATATGTGATAAGCTTTCAATCCCCGCAATTAGCACGGGCAATATATTGCGCGAGGCAATTAAAAACGCAACCCAAATGGGGCTTGCCGCAAAAAGATATATTGACGATGGTGCTCTTGTGCCGGATGACGTGATTATTAGCATTATTAAAGAGAGGCTCGGCGAGAGCGACTGTGAAAACGGCTTTATCCTTGATGGAGTGCCAAGAACGGTTGCCCAAGCTGAGGCGCTTGAAAACATGGGCGTTGAAATTGACAAAGTGGTTGAAATTTTTGTTAAAGACGACGTTATTGTAAAACGTTTGGCAGGGCGCAGGGTGTGCTCGTCGTGTGGCGCAAGCTACCACTTGCAGTATAAACCCAGCGCTAACCCTGACGTTTGCGACAGGTGCTCAGGCCAGCTTATCATTCGCAAAGATGATGAGCCCTCAACCACAATAGAGCGGCTTAAAACATACCACGAACAAACAGAGCCGCTTGTGGAATTTTACAAAAAGCGCGATAAACTTATAATAGTTGAAGGACAAGAAGAAGTGGCAGATACCATTAATCTTGTGTTTACATCGCTGGGTATAAATAATTGATACCGGTGAAAAATGCAGTGGAACTTGAGGCAATGCGCCTTGCATGCAATATTGCAGCGGAAGCGTTAAGGCTTGCCGGCGAGGCTGTAAAACCCGGGGTAACCACTGCGCACATAGACAAACTTGTTTTCGACTATATTGTAAGCCAAAACGCAAAGCCCAGCTTTAAAGGCTATGGCGGCTTCCCCGGTAGTGCTTGTATTTCGGTTAATGACACCGTTATACATGGCATACCCGGCAAGGCGGCCGTGCTGAAAGAGGGCGACATTGTAAGCATAGACGTTGGCGCATATATTAACGGCTTTCACGGCGACAACGCCGCAACTTTTGCCTGCGGAGCTATTAGCGAAGAGGCACAGCGCCTTATTGATGTTACACGCGAAGCGCGAGACCTTGGAATACAGGCAGCAACAGCGGGAAACAGAGTAGGCGACATAGGCGCGGCTGTTCAAACTCATGTAGAAAGCGCGGGCTATTCGGTAGTTCGCACATACGTGGGGCACGGCGTCGGTAAAGATTTGCACGAATCGCCCGAAGTGCCAAATTTCGGCACAAAAGGCAGGGGTGCACGCCTTGTGGCAGGTATGACGCTTGCCATTGAGCCAATGGTTAACGAAAAAGGCTACGATGTAAAAATTTTACCCGATAAATGGACGGTTAAAACTGTTGACGGTGGGCTTTCAGCACACTTTGAACACACAATTGCCATAACGGCAAAAGGGCCGCTCATTTTAACAAAATGCCGCAACTAAGCGGCGATGATAAAACTGAGGAGGACTCGAACATGTCTAAAGAAGACGTAATTGAGGTAGAGGGCGTAGTTGTTGAAGCAATGCCCAATGCAATGTTCCTAGTTGAAATTCAGGGCGGTCATCGCTTGCTGGCACATATATCCGGCAAGTTGCGCATGAATTTTATACGTATTTTACCCGGAGACAAAGTTACGGTTGAAATGAGCCCATATGATTTGACAAAAGGGCGCATTACATGGCGTACAAAATAAGCAAATAACATTTAAATGCTTGTTGCAATTTGCAAAATAAAAAAGTTGTAACAGAATGGAGACTACTATGAAAGTTAAACCATCAGTAAAACCCATTTGCGAAAAATGCAAAGTTATTAAACGCAACGGACGCGTTATGGTAATTTGCCAAAATCCAAAGCACAAACAACGCCAGGGTTAAACAAAAAAATATGCACTTTATTTTAAGTGCCGGAGCAATTCTGCCGTCTTAGGCTTTATAAGCTTTAAGTAAAAGAGAAAAATTAAACAGGAGGTGCTACTAAATGGCACGTATAGCCGGAGTTGACTTGCCCAAAGAAAAGCGAGTTGAAGTTGGCCTCACCTATATTTTCGGTATTGGTAACAGTGCTGCAAAAGAAATTCTTGCAGCTACAAAAATCAGCCCCGATACAAGGGTGAAAGATTTAACATTCGACGAAGAAGCTCTTATTCGTGATTACATTGATAAGAATTTTACTGTTGAAGGCGACTTGCGACGCAACGTTGCACTAGACATTAAACGCCTTGTTGAAATTCAGTGTTACAGGGGCGTTCGCCACCGCAAAGGCTTGCCCGTTCGCGGTCAACGCTCAAAAACAAATGCACGTACACGCAAAGGCCCAAAACGTACAGTTGCAAATAAGAAGAAATAATCCGTAATAGGAGGATAATTAAATGGCAAAAGCTGCTCAAAAAAAGGGCGCATCACGCACAAAAAGGCGCGAGCGCAAAAATATCGAACGCGGCTGTGCTCACATACAAAGCACATTTAACAACACAATTGTTACTATCACCGATGTTACAGGCAATGCTATATCATGGGCAAGTGCCGGTGGCCTAGGTTTTAGGGGAAGCCGCAAAAGCACACCATATGCCGCACAAATTGCCGCAGAAACAGCTGCGAAAAGCGCAATGGAGCACGGCATGAAATCTGTTGAAGTTTTCGTTAAGGGCCCTGGTTCAGGCCGTGAAGCTGCAATTCGCGCTTTACAGGCAACAGGCCTTGAAGTTAACATGATTAAAGATGTTACACCAATCCCACATAATGGTTGTCGCCCACCGAAGCGTCGCCGTATCTGATTTTACAAGGAGGTTATTAAAAAATGGCAAGAGATATGCAACCAATTGCTAAAAGGTGTAAAGCCTTGAATTTGTCTCCTACTGTTATGGGATATAGCAAAAAAGTGACAAATCGCAATTCCGGTAATCAGATGCGTAAGAAAAAATCTGAGTACGCACTACAACTTACCGAAAAACAAAAAGTTAAATTTGTATATGGCGTTAGCGAAAAGCAATTCCGCCGTTATTATGAACACGCATCTCGTATGCAAGGAAAAACAGGTGACTTACTACTTGCAATGCTTGAGTGCCGCCTAGACAATGCAGTATACCGCTTAGGTTTTGCAAAAACAAGGCGCGAGGCTCGTCAGCTTGTAACACACGGCCACTTCAATGTGAACGGCCACCGCTTAGACATTCCTTCATACATGGTGAGAGTAAACGATGTTATTGCTGTTTGCGAAAAAAGCAGAGCATCTGTGAAGTTTAAAGGCTTAACAGGCGAAGACGCAGTTGTTGTTAACACACCTAAATGGCTTAGCTACAACAAAGCAGGCCTAGAGGGTACAGTTAGCTCTTTACCACAGCGCGATGATATCGACTTCGATGTTGAAGAGCACTTGATAGTTGAGCTTTACTCCAAATAATTTATCCCTTGCACGCATGCGAACATATACGGGTGTATTTTTACGCCTAATTAAGGAGGGTAATTAATATGATGGAGATTGAAAAACCAAAAATTGACTCAGAAGTTTTATCGGCAGACGGGCGCTATGGCAAATTTGTTGTAGAGCCGCTAGAGCGTGGCTTTGGCACAACGCTTGGCAACAGTCTGCGCAGGGTTCTTCTGTCAAGCTTACCCGGCGTTGCCGTAACAAGCATTAAAATAGACGGCGTTGTTCACGAGTTTTCTGCAATAGAGGGCGTGAAAGAAGACGTTACAGAAATAGTGCTTAATGTTAAAGGCATAACCGCAAAGCTAAACACAAACGAGCCAAAGCTAGTGCGCATTGAAGCAACAAGCGAGGGCGAAGTTACAGCGAATGCTATACAGCAAGATGCTGAAATTGAAATTTTAAACCCGGACTGGCACATCGCCACAATTGCAAAAGGCGGCAAGCTGGTTATGGAGCTTATATTTGACAAAGGGCGCGGATATGTTTCGGCCGACAAAAACAAACAGCTTGCAAGCACAAACGGTGCAGCTGTTGGCACTTTGCCGGTAGACAGCATTTACACACCTGTGCTTAAAGTTAACTATACTGTTGAAAACACACGTGTTGGCCAAATTACAGACTATGATAAACTTAGCCTTGAAGTGTGGACAGACGGCACAATTGACGCAAAAGAGGCAATAAGCCTTGCGGCAAGAATTATGACAGAACACCTAAATTTATTTGTTACATTGTCTCAAGAGACGATGAACGCAGAGATTATGGTGGAAAAAGACGACAAGGGCAAAGAAAAAGCGCTTGAAATGACAATAGAAGAGCTCGATTTGTCAGTTCGTTCGTTCAACTGTTTAAAACGCGCCGGAATTAACACAGTGGAAGACCTTATTAACAAGTCAGAAGATGAAATGATGAAAGTGCGTAACCTTGGCCGTAAGAGCCTTGAAGAGGTTATTGCAAAACTTGAATTGTTAGGTTTTAACCTTATTACTGACGACGAGTAAACGAAAAGGAGTGAGACTTAATGCCCGGTACAAGAAAACTAGGCAGAGCAAGTGACCATAGAAAAGCTATGCTTAGAGCAATGGTTACATTTTTGCTTGACAACGGCAAAATAGAAACAACCGTTACACGAGCCAAAGAAGTGCGTTCAATGGCTGAAAAAATGATAACGCTTGGCAAAAAAGAAGATTTACATTCAAAACGCCAAATTTTTGCTTACGTTACAAAAGAGGACGTAGCGAAAAAAGTTATTGACGAGTTCGGCCCGAAATATGCAGACCGTGACGGCGGATATACACGCATTATCAAAACAGGTGTTCGCCGCGGAGACGCAGCGCCCATGGCAATTATCGAACTTATATAATGTAAGTTATTTTGCTTTTTCAGCTAGCGACCTTGTTTGGAATGCTTTGCATTTTGAATTTTGGTGCATGTGCATTGTGCTTATATTAAGCGCAAAATTAGGCGCAGGCGTTTTTGTAAACGTAAAGGCCGTTTAACTGAAAAATTAAAAAGTAACGGATACAAAAATTATTATAGGCTGTGATGACTTTAAATATCATCACAGCCTATTTTTTTATTCCTGCGGAAAACACCTTAGGGCTCTGCCCTAAGAACCCGAAATTTTCCCGAAAAAATTTAGTAAAACTTTTAATATTCGTCATAATGACGAAATGCTAAACCTTTTTTGACACGCTGAGCCTACACAATTTATGTGTGGGCTTTTTTAAGCAGAAATTCCACCACCACTTGGTGAATTAGTTGCTTTACTTTTAATGTAAGAGTGAAAATATTTCAAAATAAGCGCCGACATATCGTCTTCATGCAAAATGTTGCGCTTAATAAAGGCTGAATACAGGGCATTATCATTGTTTAATATTTCGTTTCTTATAATAGTGCCAATGCCATAATGATAGTTGAAAAGCTGATTGCTGTCACAGTTAATAAATTGTTTTAAATCTTTTTCACTAAAGTAATTTTCAATTTGAGGGAAATATTTTTCTGATTGTTCGTATAATTTCATATAAAATCACCATAATAATTTAACTATTATAATAAATTTTATCTGATTTTAAGATAAAAGTCAATATATGTAAAATATATTAATTATAATTTTGCTGAGGTGAGATTATGCGTATAGAACAATTAGTATTTGAAAGAATAAGAAATTTAAGAATAGAAAAGGGCTTAACACAAAAAGAAATAGCAGAAATGTTAAATGTAAAACAAAACACATATTCACAATATGAAATAGGAGTGTTAAATTACCCAATTGATGTAATTATAAAATTAGCAAAGTTTTACGGAACCAGTGTAGATTATTTGCTTGACTTGACAGATAACCAAACACCGTATGAATGTAAAATAAAGTGAAAAACAGTGGTGAAACAAAAACGTTTCACCACTGTATGGCAATTATATTAAAAAAAGGTAAGACTAATAATAAATTTGGGCATTAACATGTATAGGTCAAAAAATTACTTATTTTGTGGAATATCAGGCAAGCTGTCAAAGCCTTTTTGCAAGTCGGCGTCTGTCGGAACAGAGTCGTTCATGTCACCGCTCAAATATCTCTCATATGCCACCATGTCGAAGTAGCCTGTGCCTGTTAGGCCGAACAAAATAGTTTTGCTCTCGCCTGTCTCTTTGCATTTAAGCGCTTCGTCTATTGCACCTTTAATTGCGTGCGCACTCTCCGGTGCCGGCAAAATAGTCTCAGTTTTTGCAAACAGAACAGCCGCTTCAAAAACTTCTGTTTGTTCGTAAGATATAGCCTTCATAAACCCGTCATGGTAGAGCTTAGAAAGAATTGGGCTCATGCCGTGGTAGCGCAGGCCACCTGCGTGGTTTGCCGAGGGAATAAACCCACTGCCAAGCGTATACATACGTGCAAGCGGTGTTACTTTGCCTGTGTCGCAAAAGTCATAAGCGTATTTGCCGCGTGAGAGCGACGGGCAAGAAGCAGGCTCTACCGCGTAAATAACGGGGTCAGCTTTGCCATCAATTTTGTCTTTTATAAACGGTGCAATTAAGCCGCCAAGGTTGCTGCCGCCGCCGGCACAACCAACAATAATGTCAGGGTACTCGCCGAATTTCTCCATAGCAGTTTTGCTTTCAAGCCCTATTACAGACTGATGTAAAAGCACTTGATTTAACACACTGCCAAGAACATAGCGCTTTTTACCGCCGCTTGCTTGCGATGCTTCAACAGCTTCTGAAATAGCACAGCCAAGGCTACCTGTTGTGTCCGGTGTTTCAGCAAGAATTTGACGCCCGGCATTTGTTGTGTTTGACGGTGACGGCGTAATGCTTGCACCGAAAACGTTCATAACGCTTTTCCTGAACGGTTTTTGCTCATAGCTACACTTAACCATGTAAACGTCACAGCTAAGGCCGAAATAACTGCAAGCCTCTGAAAGCGCTGTGCCCCATTGGCCTGCACCTGTCTCTGTTGTTACGCCGTCAAGGCCCTCTTTTTTTGCATAGTAAGCCTGTGCAACGGCGCTGTTTAGCTTGTGGCTGCCCGAAGTGTTGTTGCCCTCGAACTTATAGTAAATTTTTGCAGGTGTGCCAAGTGCTTTTTCAAGGCTGTAAGCGCGGCACAGCGGCGACGGGCGGTAAATGTTGTACACCTCTGTTATGTCTTCGGGAATGTCTATATATTCGTCTTTTGCGTTAACCTCTTGCTCTGCAAGCTCGCGGCAGAAAATGCCTGCAATTTCGTCTGCACCAAGCGGCTCTAGTGTGCCGGGGTGTAGCAGTGGGTCCGGTTTGTCTTTCATCACAGCTTGTAGGTTCAACCATTTTTTCGGCATTTCCTCCGGCGATAAATATATTCTGTTTGGTATTTTTTTTGTGTTTTCCATCTTTCTTTCTCCTCTCAATTATATAAACAATAAAATTAAAACATAAAACAAAAAGCCTTTGTCACAGGATAAAAAATCCTGGGACAAAGGCTTGTTAAAACAACCTCTGCGGTACCACCCGGGTTGATATTGATTAAATCAATACCCACTTTACTTACACGCCTAACAACGTATACTTGCCTGATAACGGGTCAAGTCCCCGTGTCGATTACTTAGCTTTAGCAAAAAAAGCCGTTCGTCTCCCCCTCAAAAGCCCATTCACTGCACTGTCCTCTGCTACCATCACACCGCCGGTAACTCTCTTTAAGATTCGCCCATGCAATTACTTACTCTTTGTCATTGGTTTGAATTATGTTTTTCACATTGTATAACATCTTTTTGTGTTTGTCAATAGTTTTTTTTGAAAAAAATTTACATAATGTCAATATGCATAAAAACACATACAAAAATTTGGTTAAAATAACTGCAGTTTTTTTAATTATAATACATTTATTTGTTGACACGTTTTAACATTTTATGTATAATTATATAAAAGAAACAGCGTTTTTAGTATACTAAACTTATTACTTATGAGGTGAAAAACTTGAAAAAAAGCAGTGCTACAATAAGAGCGGAAGAACGCAACTATTTCCAAAATTCCGATTGGTTTTGCGACTTTAAATACAGCGAGGTAAACGGCCTTGGTGCAGAGGAAGGAATACACAGAAGAGACCCCAGCAGCGTTATAAACGTTGATGGTACGTACTATGTGTATTACACAAAATCTTACGGAGCCCACGTTGGCTTTCACTCGGGGGATTTAAATGCGAAAGTTTTCCCGTGGGATCATTCTGAAGTGTGGTACGCCACAAGCAAGGACGGCATAGAATGGGCAGAGCAAAGCGTGTGCGTAACACGCGGCGAAAAAGGCAATTATGATGACAGAAGTGTGTTTACACCCGAGGTTTTGGCACATGAAGGCATGTATTATATTGTATACCAAACAGTGCAACACCCTTACGTTAACAGAAGCTATGAAAACATTGCAATAGCAAAGTCAAATTCACCTTGCGGGCCATTTGAGAAATCGAAAGAGCCAATACTTTGCCCAACGGCAAACGGCATTTGGGGCGGCACTGAAGACAACAGGTTTGCAGTAGAGAAAAAAGGCGGCTTTGACAGCCATAAAGTGCACGACCCACTTCTTTTTAGCTATAACGGCAAGTTTTACTTATATTATAAAGGCGAGCCCATGGGTGAAGAAGTATTTATGGGTGGCCGCGAAACAAAATGGGGCGTTGCAATAGCCGACGACGTAATGGGCCCATACACCAGAAGTGAGTACAACCCCATAACAAACAGCGGACATGAGACGTGTTTGTGGAAATATAAAGACGGCATGGCAGCATTTTTACGCACAGACGGCGTTGAAAAAAACACACTTCAATATGCGCCCGACGGCATTAATTTTGAGATAAAGTCAGTAATAAAAGGCGGCCCCGAGGCAAGCGGCCCATATAGGCAGAGCGAAGCAAGCGACAACCCATTAGACGGCATGAAATGGGGGCTTTCGCATGAGGTAGATTGCGACTGGGGCTACATTATAAGGTTTGACATAGACACAACACAGCGTGACGTATTTAAAAGCAGAAGAATTTACGAATAAAAACAGAATGGAGAATAATATGTTTAACGAGAAATTTTTTATCAATGGTGAACTTTGCGAGGCAATAACAGGCGAAACAATTGACGTTTTTAACCCTTATAACGATGAGTTAGTGGGCACAGTGCCCAAGGGTGGCAAGGAAGACGCACAAAAAGTGCTAGAGGCTGCAAAAGCTGCACAAAAAAGCTGGGCGGCACTTACAGCAGTTAAAAGGGGCACATACATAACAGAAATTGCAAACGTTATGGACGACAACAAAGAAGCGCTTGCTAAACTATTAACACAAGAGCATGGCAAACCATATGCAGAGGCAATGGGCGAAGTTACAGGTGCAATAGGCTTTTTACGCTATGCAGTTGAGTCTGCACGCAGGATTGAGGGCGAAGTTATAACTTCTGAAAACGAGAAAGAGCATGCATTTATACAAAGGGTGCCTTACGGCGTAGTTGTTGGCATAGTAGCGTGGAACTTCCCGCTTGCACTTGCCACAAGAAAAATTGGCAACGCACTTGTTTGCGGCAACACAATGGTTATTAAACCACCGTCAGAAACACCGCTTACAGTTATGATGCTAGGTAGGCTTATTGCAGAGAAATGCTCGCTGCCTAAAGGCGTTTTAAATTTCATAACAGGTTCAGGCCGTGTTTGCGGCGATGCACTTGTTCGCAATGAAATTACACAACTTGTAACACTAACAGGCTCAACAGGCGCAGGCATGGAAGTTTTCCGTGCGGCGGCAGACAATGTTATTGACGTGCACCTAGAGCTTGGCGGCAAAGCGCCATATATTGTTATGGACGACGCAGACATAGACAAAGCTGCAAAATGCGCAGCAATTGCACGCTTTAGCAACTGTGGCCAAATTTGCACATGCAACGAGAGAATGTACATACACGAGAAAGTGTATGAAGAATTTAAAGAAAAATTCCTGGGATGGGCAAAACAACAAGTAGCAGGCGACCCATTTGACGCAAAAACAACAATAGGCCCTAAAGTTTCAAGGGTTGAAGTTGAAAAGCTAAAAGAGATGAGAGATACATCGATAAAACAGGGCGGCAAAGTTGTTCTTGACATGACACCCGACACACTCCCGAGCGAGAAAGGCAACTGGTTCTTCCCAACTGTTTTAGAAGTTACAGACAATAAAAATATACTTATGCAAGAAGAGATTTTTGGCCCAATGGTTGCCATGATGAAAGTTTCTTCGCTTGATGAGGCTATTGAGTGCGCTAATGACTGCGAGTTCGGCCTAAGCGCATACCTGTTCTCAGACAGTGCGAAAAACATTATGAAAGCAGTTAACGAAATTGAGTTCGGTGAGCTATATATTAACCGTGAGAACGGCGAGCTTGTGAACGGCTTCCACAACGGCTACAAAAAAAGCGGCCTAGGCGGCGAAGACGGCAAACACGGCTTAGAGGGCTATTTGCAAAAGAAAATGGTTTATTTGAACTACAATTATTAATTTGGAAATCTTTTGTGCAAGTGGCACAAAAATGCGTATAAAATGTAGTATCTTGTTAAATTTAAACGTGACGATTTATTGTAGGGACAACCCTTGCGGTTGTCCGCGTGCCATGCGGCAGGTGCGGACAGGGGCGAGCCCTGTCCCTACATTAAAACGTTTTATATTTTAATTTTAACAAAGCAGTAGGGGCGGGGTTCTGGAGCTGTTGACAAAGTCGCCTTCACAAAAAGTGTCGGCAAAATTTTCGCTCTAGTTTTTGCAAAGTCTTTGTTTGTCAACACCTCCGTTCTGTTCCGCCCACAGCTATAGATGAACGATAATGAAAGAATGATGAAATATGACACATAAAATAAAAGATATTGAAGTGCGCTACAACAAACTTCCCCTGGCCGACAACCTTGTTGATGCACTGCACGGCAAGCACGATTTTTTCGAGCTTGTGGTGGCTATTGTAACGTTTGATAGCGGTGCAGTGGGAACAGGTTATACTTACACAGGCGGCATAGGCGGCGCGGCAATTGCAACAATGCTTGAAGTAGATTTTAAGCCGCGCCTTATTGGCAAAGAAGTGGGCGACCTATATGAAATGAATGCGTTTTTGAACACTGCTGTGCACTACGTTGCACGCGGTGGCATTGCATCTTTTGCAATTTCAGCGCTGGACATTGCTTTTTGGGACGCTAAGCTTAAAAGCGAGAATAAAGCGCTGGCTGACGTTTTCGGCACAAGACAAAACAAAGTTCAAACGTACCACGGCGGCATTGATTTGATGTTCACAGAAAAAGAACTGCTTGAGAGCATTGAGTTCCAGCTTAAAAAAGGCCACAATGCCGTTAAAATTAAGATAGGCAGGCAAGACGAGAACGAGGACATTCAAAGGGTTAAAGCTGTTAGAAATTTGATTGGCAAAGACATGAAATTCGGTGTTGACGCAAACATGGTTTTCAGCGTTGAAAAGGCAATTCGCATGGCAAAAAGCCTTGAAGAGTTCGATTTGTTCTGGTTTGAAGAGCCCACGAACCCCGACGATTATGTGGGCTATGCCGAAATTGGCAAAAACACAAGCATACCTATTTCAATGGGCGAGAATTTACACTCGAAATACGAGCATAAACTGGCGCTTGACATAGGTAAAATTAAAGAAGATATTGTCGATGCATCGAATGTTTGTGGCGTAACAGGTTGCTTTGAAGTTGCAAAAGAGCTGCAAAGCCGCAAAATGTTAACACACACTCACGGTATGCAAGAGCTTCACGTTAACATTTTGGGTGCGCTTTCAAACGCAGGCATGGTAGAGTTCCATAGCTTCCCCATTAATGACTATGCAACACGTGAGCTTGTTATTGAAAACGGCCTGCTGACGCCGAGTAGTGCAGCGGGCACGGGCGTTGAGTTTGACTGGGATAAAATTGCAAAATTTGCGCTGTAAAAAAGCAATAGGGGCGGGTCCTGTATGTCTGCCCGAAACCATGGGTTTATCATGGGTTTCGGGCGAGCATATTAGGATTCGCCCCCTTTTTTTAAGCTGTTACAATTTAGTAGCTTATTTTGTGCAATGGTGTAACTGTGCAAAATTGCCTGAAAACCAATGCAAAATAGAAAATTAATAATTCAGTATTGGAGGATTGAGTCAATTTTTAATAGCCTTAACGCCAAAAAACACTGAAAAACAAACGCAATTTATTATGTAAACAATTTTTAAAACAATTGTGGAGTGATAAATAAACATTAAAGCCGAGTTTGGGAGACTTAGCATATCGCTGTGTGGTTCATAATATTCATTCGCGCCGATATTTCGCGGGCCGTCGTTTAAAATAGGGTAATCTAGCGACACAAGCTCAAGTGACAGCAATATTACCGACAGAACAAAAAATGAAAGCGCCATTATATTCATTTGCCTGTTTTCTTTGTTTTTAAACGCAAACAAAAACACATTTAAAACAAAGCAAGCTATCACAAGTGCAATGCCAATAGCATAATCTGTTGATGGAACGAAAAATTTAATAAAGTTTGATACAAGCGAAATGCATATAATAATTAAGTAGTATTTAGTAAATGCTTCTTTAACCATATTTTTTCTCACTTTCTGCTTTGACGTTTTTTATCGTTCGCGGCCCTTGGCATTTTTACCGCCCGTTGCCCTTGCCCATAAGCTCACTCTTCTCTTTTAACATTTGAAGCTTTGCATATTCAAGCACGGAATTTTGGCTTTCTGGGTTTAGCGTTTTAAAGTCTGAAAGCAACTGAGCCGCTGCCGGTGTTGTGCTAATGAATTTTTCAAATTCATTAAAATTACCGCTGTAATTTATGCGGCCAAGCAAGTAATCTGTCGACACTTTGTAGTAATTTGCAAGTGCCACAAGCGCTTTAACTGAAACCTCTGCGTACCCTTTTTCATACTTAGAATACTGCTGCTGTGTAGTGTTTATGATTTTTGCTACCTCAGCTTGTTTCAATCCTTTTTCCTCTCTTAAAAAGCGTATAATATCGGAACATTTCATGTTGTACACCTCAAAATTGTAAAAATTATAAAAAATATCGCTATTGTGTATTGCAATTATAACATATAAGTAGTATAATTACAATTGTTAGATGTAAAATATTTGTGCTGAGCACGGAATGGAGATTAATATGGAAGAATTGAAACAATCTACCCATAGCGAAAACTTGCAAGGCGGAATTGCTGCGCCTAATGAGCCACATTTGGCGTGTGTTTTGCTAGTAGACACATCAAGCTCAATGGCAGGTAGCCCTATTGATAGCTTGAATGATGCAATCAATCAGTTCAAAGAGCAAACAATGCTTAGCGAGCAAGCACGAAAAAGTGTTGATATAGCGATAATTCAGTTTAATGACGGCGCAAGCGTTGTGCAAGATTTCACTCCGCTCTCGCACATGACACCTGTAAGGCTTAACGCTTCTGGTTACACTTCAATGGGCGCAGGCATTAACCTTGCTATTGACAAGGTTAAAGAGCGCAACCGTTTTTACCAAACAATGGGTACACCGTGTTATAAGCCGTGGATTTTTATGATAACTGACGGTGCACCGACAGATGATATAACAAGCGCACAACAAAGAATTAATGAAGAAGAGAGCAAGGGCTCACACGGTAAGCTGAAATTTTGGGCTGTTGGCGTGCCGGGTTACAGCAAGGAAACACTTACATCACTTACAAAAAGGTGCATAGCGCTTGATGAGGCAAATTTCACAGGCATTTTTAACTGGATGAGTGAGAGCATGGTTACAATTTCAGTAAGCCGTGTTGATGAAAACCCACAGCTGCCTAACTTGCCGGAGGGCGCGCAGACAATTCCTTCTGACTGGTAAAACAAGAAAGGTTAGCGGTGTTACGTATGATATTTGATTACGGCTTTAGCGTAAGGGGTAAATCTCACTTGCAAACAGGCACGTGCTGCCAAGATTCGCATATGATAAAGCAGCTTGAAAACGGCTGGTTTGTTGCCGCCGTTGCCGACGGTGTGGGCTCTGCGAAAAATTCGCACATTGGTAGCAAAATTGCGGCTGAAACTGCCGTTAATTTTTGCTGTGAGTACATGCCGTGGGACTATAATTTAATAAGCATAAAATCTATGCTGAGAACGGCATATAACTATGCCTATAAGCAAATTTTGCGCGAGAGTGAACGCCAAAAACAGCCTATTGAAAGTTACGATACAACGCTTACTTTGGCGATTTATGACGGTAACAGAATAATATACGGCCACTCGGGCGACGGGGCTATTATTGGGCTTAACACTTTTGGTGAATTTGTAGAGATTACACGCGTGCAAAAAGGCGAGGACGGCATTAGCGTTATACCGCTGCGCGGTGGCTACACAAACTGGGCAATTGATTCGTATGAAGAGGACTTGTGCGCCGTTTTGCTTATGACAGACGGTGTTTTAGACACACTGTGCCCGTACCTTTTAAACGATGTTGAGACAGGGCAAAGTAAAGTTTATGTGCCGCTTGGCACGTATTTTGCAAGCCCTAAAGCCATAGGCGAGCACGAGGCTGTGCACAAAAATTTGCGCCGTGAAATGGAGCGATTTTTAACGGCCGAAGAAAATTACGACGGCGAGCGGTTTTACAAGCGCCTAAATGAGATTTATAAGGCACACGTGGGTGACAAGGCAAATGCCCTTACAGACAATTTGAAAAAACTGGATTATTGCAATTTGCTTATGCAAAAACAGCAAGACGACAAAACTATTGTTGGGCTTGTAAACACAAAAGCTGTTTTAGACGATAAACCGCCTGAATTTTTTGCAGAACCCAACTGGGAAGCTTTGCAAGAAGCGTGGAACAGAAAAGCGTACCCGCACCTTTATAAGGAAGAGGCAGAAAAAGGCGAACAGCCACAAGCAGTGGGTGGTGCGAACATGCAAAGCAGTGCAACCACGGTTAGTGGCGTAGGTGGTGCAAAAGAAGCAAGCGAAACAAATGTAAAAGCAGGTGTAAACTTACCGTTTAGCAGTGCAAATATAACAAATACAACTCAAAACAATAGCACAGATAATAAACCGCAAACAGCAACTGCACAACCCAAAATTGTTAAAACAAGCGTGTATAAAGAAGAAGAGCTAAACGTACCCGAGTTTATGGATATGAAAGTGAAGACGATTTCACAAATAGAACAGTACATAAAAGTGCAAAATGGTGAAGAAAAAGTGACACAGCAGCACACAAGCAATGGGCAATACAGCCTTGACAAAAAAGAGCTTGATGAGATTAATAGAATAATAAACAGCGATATTGAGACAAAAACGAAAGAAGAACCTGTGGCTAAAAAGAAAACGTTTATGGAAAAGCTGGGAGACTTTTTTGAATGATTGCCGAAAAACGCGGGCTTGAATATTTTGCGGCTGAAAAATGCAGCCTCTATAAACATTATCGTGCGCTTTTAACTGCACGTGAACAGCGCGTTTACAACGCAATTTGCAAAGGGCTTTTAAATTACGACAACAAATTTGACGTTGAGAGCGTAAGCGATAAGCAGTTAAGCGATATTTTTCAAAAAATTGTACACGACAACCCAAATTTGTTTTATGTTGAGAGCCTTTCTTTTAGAAAAAGCTTTATTTTTAACAAAAAAGTTATAGAGCCAAAATATAGGTTTGGGAAAGACAAGGCAAACGATACACTTTGTGCAATTATTGATAAATGCAACTTAATATTGAAAGGCTGTGAAAACCTTACACAGCTGCAAAAAGAGAAGCGCGTGCACGACTATTTTTGCAACAATATTACATACGATGAAAAATTTGCAGAGTCATCTTTCGAGTGTGTAGGGCCGCTACTTTTTGGCAAGGGCGTGTGCGAGGGTATATCTAAAGCGGCAAAGCTTTTGCTTGACTTTGCAGGTGTTAAATCTTTAGTGTTGCATGGTAGTTCCAGCCAGGCGGAGCTGGCTAAATTTACAAAAAACAGCCTACATGCGTGGAATATAGTTTGCATAAACGGTAATTTTCACCATGTGGACATAACGTTTGACTTAACGCTGCAAGCAAGAAAAATTACAAGGTACGATTATTTTAATTTAAGCGATGAAGAAATGCAAGTTGACCACAAAGTTATATCAAAAGGTGTGCCAAAATGCAACAAAAGTGAAAATTATTATAAGGCAAACAATTTGTTTTTTAACACAAGGAACGACTATAAAAAACACCTAATAAAAAGCCTTGCAAAAAACGAAAAAGACATTGTTTTTAAGCTGCCAAAACCACAAGGAAAAGACATAAAGCACACAACGCGCGATATAATTGACATTACACAAAAAGCGATAGAAAACGGTGAAACGGCGCTTAGTGAGGCGAGTTTTAAAGTTATGTATAATAAATATCAATACGTTTTTCACTTGTATTTTGATATGTAAACAAGGCAGTAAAGGGCGTGAAACAGTGAAAACTAAAACCGACAAAAGGCAAAAAGCGCTGAAAACAGCCCAAAGTGCCCTTGGTATAATTATTGTTTTTGCTGTAATTGCGGCGGCGTTTTTGTTCAGGGAGCAAATTGAAAATTACGCTGTAACAGGTTATTTTGGCGTGTTTGTGGCAAGTTTTGCCTCTACTGCAACAATACTTTTGCCTGCCCCGGGCATTGTGGTGGTGGTTCAGTACGCCGCAATTTTAAACCCTGTGTTTGTTGTAATTTTGGGCGGCGTTGGCACAGCTCTTGGCGACATGTTGGGCTATTATCTTGGCAAAAACGGCACAGAACTTACAAATTTTAAGGCAGACGGTAAGCTGTTCAATTGGTTTAAAAAAATTCCGTACAAACTTGTTTTTTTGTTCTCGTTTATTCCTATGCCAATTTTTGACATAGTGGGCATTTTTTCGGGCGCAGCAAAGCTTAAACCGCTTAAATTTTTTGTATTTTGCGTGTGCGGTAAGCTGCTAAAAATGACGTTTTACGTTTTGTTTTTCGATATAGTTAAACAATTTTTACCTACATTGCCAATTTTATAAAGCCTTGCAAAAAGTGCCTTAAAAA
>CAYJHA010000023.1:0-22700 GCA_964369785.1 uncultured Bacteroides sp. | reverse complement strand
TGTAACGGCATATGACCATCGGGCGGCGAAACGCCGCCCCTACAAATTGGCGTAATAGCATATGACCTACGGGCGGCCATTGACCACCCCTACATATTATTGCAACGGCATATATAACCTACGGGCGACCAATGGCCGCCCGTACATGTTACAATTCTTATATTTATTCTTCACTATCACATTTTAGAAATCATCTTCCTAAGTGGTTTATAAACTTGGAATGTCAAAATTCCGTTTAGCCCCGCTTTTATTAAGTTAAACGGTATTATTGCAGGCAAAAGTAATGAGATTACACTCTCCATGGGTTGCCCTAAGAAAATTGGCGTTATAACTAAATTACATCCTACCATTACAACTGTCATAGCTAAAGAGCCAAGCGCAAGTGCAAGCGCCGCACCCTTTTTGCTGCGAAACTTGTGGTAAACAAGGCCTGCAACAATTACATAGCTACCGGTTGAAAGTATATGCATTATAATTCCTATGTAGCCGCTAGCCGCTGATACTGTCATTCCTTGCAATACGGAAACAATAACTGTTATTAAGAGCCCGCTTAACGGCCCATACATAAATGTGGTTAAAAGTATGGGGATGTCGGCAGGGTCATACTCTAAAAACGGTGCTGCCGGAATAATGCTAAAGCGTATAAGCCATGCCAGTATTACCGACAAAGCGCTTAGCATTGCCAAAGTTGTTAGTTTTTTTGTACTCTTTTTCATTTTTTCCTCTTTCTTTCTCGTTTCGCTTTCGGGCACATTCATTATAAAATGAAAATTGCAACATATCTTCAAAAAAAGCGCCCTTTTGCAAAAAAAGCAAAAGGGCGCGGCTTATTTCAAAAATATAAACCGTTTTTCTCTCATCCGGACTTTGCTGTGCATTATCAATAGTGAACTTTCCTTATAATTAATTGACACTATTGCTATTTGCAAAACATTACCGTCGGCTACGGAATTTCACCGTAATCTGCAACGTTTAACAGTTGCTCGCGGGCTATAACCGCCGGTGAGGAATTTCACCTCGCCCCGAAACGTGTTGTATTATAATAGCTATTATTATACCACATTTATCATATATTTCAAGGGCAATAATAATAAAAACGCACCACTTTCACACTATATATATTGTTAAAAGCTAGCATTTGCTCAATATTTTGCGCTTTTTTACAGCAGCATTTATATATATTATATATTTTACACAAAAAATATGTACAAAACTTCCATATTTGTTTTATCTAACAGTTTTTTTTAAAATTGCAATTGCTCTTATATAATAATGTATGTTATAATTACAAATAGGTATGTTATGGTAATATTTATTAAAAGTAAGGAAGATTATTTTAATGCTAAGTTCTTTGACTAGGAAGAATGTTTTATTTATTGCGTTGTGTGTAATATCTTGTAACTTTATTGGTTACAACGAAATCCTTACGTCGCAAGAAGACACTTCAAACACAGGCTATAAAGGTATAAGCAATGTTTATATAGCTGAAAGCAACGTTCCAATGGTTGCTTCACCTGTTGCAGGTGGTAAAGATATACGTTACAGTGCTGTTTCTGAGGTTGATTTAACAAATGTTAATAACGGCTATATAATGATTAAATATACAGGCGAAAACGAAAAAGTTAAAGTACAACTAATATATGAGGGCGACAAAACAACTACCTATGACTTGTACTCAAACGGTGAATATAAGTCGCTTCCCATAACAAACGGTACTGGTTATTATACACTTACTGTTAACGAGAATATTTCAGGTATTGATTATCGCGTTGCCCATGCTGTTGATTTTTATGTTGAACTTATAAATGAGTATGAGCCATTTTTGTACACAAACCAGTTTATAAACTTTAATGAAAATTCTTCGGTTGTTCCGCTTAGTTCCGAAGTTGCAAAGACAAGCACCACACAAATTGAAGAGATAGAAGCTATTTTTAACTATGTAGCAAAAAATATAGATTATGACGATGAAAAAGCTTCAATGGGTGGCACGTTTTACATGCCCGACATTGAGGAAACTTTAACAACACAAAAAGGCATTTGCATAGATTATGCCGCACTTACCGTTGCAATGCTTAGAAGCCGTGGCATACCCGCAAAGCTTGTTGTAGGGTATGTAGATGATGTTTTCCATGCTTGGGTAAGCGTTTACACAGAAGAGACAGGCACAATAGGCTCAGATATAATTTTCACCGGCGAAGGCTGGGTTTTGCTTGACCCCACACTTGAATCCACAGGCTATATATTGCCGGGTATTCCCTTGCTGGTTGGCAACGATTTAAACTATGATGAAGTTTTTGTATTATAACTCATACATTATACATAAGAAGAATATATTTTATAGAAATAAAGGATGGGACAAAATGGTTAAAAAAATATTTGCATTTGCAGTTTTATTTGCTGTATTATTCACTTTTGCTTTTATGTCAACAGGTTGCACCGACGTTATACAAGAACAGTTGCAACAAGATACACAAACATCACAAACGCAAACGGGCGAAAACAGCGGCCCACCCCGAGACACTACTCCACGGGTTTTAACGCCTGAAGCTGCAGGCACTAACGTTGTAAACGGTGCGGCTTCAATTATTGATATATCAAACGTAAATAGCGGCTATGTTATGGTGCAGTACACCGGCAGCAAAGAAAAAATAAAGGTTCAAATTAGGCACGATGGCGGCGAGCCATACACTTACGACTTAAACACAAGTGGAAACTACGACGTATTCCCGCTTACAACAGGCAACGGCTCTTACACCTTAACTGTTAACGAAAACATAACGGGCACACAGTATGCCGTTGTGGACACTGCCGCATTTACTGTTGAGCTAGTTAGCGAATATGAGCCATTTGTATACCCTAATCAATATGTTAATTTCACGGAAGACTCACAAATTGTGGCAAAGGGCTCTGAGCTTGCGCAAAACACTTATACAGACCTTGATGTTGTTCAAAACGTTTACAGCTTTGTAACAGAAAACGTAGAATATGACTATGACAAAGCAGAAAATGTACAGACATTCTATTTGCCAAACGTAGACGAAACACTTAGCACAAAAAAAGGCATTTGCTTTGATTACGCCTCGCTTATGACGGCTATGCTTCGCAGCCAAGGTGTGCCCACGCAACTTGTTATAGGTTACGCCGGCACGGCTTATCATGCATGGATAAGTGTTTACACGCCGGAAACCGGCTGGCTTGACAACATAATTCAGTTTGATGGCACCGAGTGGGTTATTCTTGACCCTACTTTTGCCTCAACAGGTGGCTCTAACCCACAGCTTGCAGAATATATAGGCGACGGGCAAAACTACAACGCACTGTTTTTCTATTAAGATTAAGACACGAACGGAGAACATTATGGAAAGCTTAAACACAAGCAACGGCACAACGCACAAAAAAAAGCGTGAGCTACCCGTTAGCATTTTAACAAGTTTTTTTGAACAGCTTCACACGTTCTACCAAAGCGGCATAACTGTTTGGGAAAGCCTTTCCGTTATGGCGGAGAATGCGCCGACACCTGAGCAAAAAAGGCTATATGACGATTTATACGACTACACTGTCGACGGCTTTCCCCTCTCTGAGGCTATGGCAAGCACGGGGCGTTTTCCTGACTATGCCATAAATATGTGCACAATAGGTGAACAAACAGGCCACATGGACGAAACTCTCGACTCGCTTCGTGCGTACTATGTAGGCAAAGATGCTTTGTCGCAGGCAATACGCTCTGCTGTTGCTTACCCGCTTTTCATGGCAGGCATGGTTTTAACTGTTATATTTGTACTAATAATTCAAGTTATGCCCGTTTTTCAGGAAATTTTCGCACAACTGGGCCTTGGAATGAACCCGTTTGCTACTTTCCTGCTTACTATGGGGCAAAATTTCAACAATTATGCGCTGATTACGCTATCTGCGCTAGTTGCAGTTTTATTAACTGTAATTATAATGCAGCACACAATAGGCGGCAAAAAAATAATTGCGAATTTGTACGATTTATTCCCTGTTACACGAAAGTTAGCACGTGCACAAGCTGCAAACAGTTTGGCTTTTTCGGTGTCTTTAATGCTGTCCAGCGGTATTGACACAATAACGGCTTTTGAGCTGGCCGAAACTTTGCTTCAAAGCAATTATGCCAAAAAAAAGGTTGATTTTATAAAACTGCGCCTTGAGGACGGCTACTCTTTGAACGATGTTTTAATAGAGAGTAAAATGTTTGAGGCTAAATATAACGGAATAATAGTTGCCGGCAACCGCGTTGGCACAACCGACAATATGCTTATGTCTATTGCAAAGCGCTACCAAACTGAAACAGAGCGCCGCACACAGCAACTTCTTGGCATAATTGAGCCTATACTTGTAGGCGTACTTTGCACAATGGTTGGCATGGTAATGCTTAGCGTTATGTTGCCGCTAATGGGCATACTTTCGGGTATGCAAGTTTAAAGCATGTAAATATTTTTGGGGTGTTTTATGAAATCAATATTTTCCAAAATTTCAAATTTGCTAAAAAACGCACTGTTTTGGTCTGCTGTAATGTTTGCTGTTGTTGTATATTTTATGCTCTACGGTGTAGACAGTGTGTCTTCAAACGTATCGGGCCAGCAGCTTGACATTATTGCAAACTCTGTGCGGCGCTGTGCTGTGCAGTGCTACGCCTTAGAGGGCACCTACCCCACCGACATTGAGTACCTTGTTGACTCATACGGCTTACAGTACGACTCTACAAGTTATGTTGTACACTACAGAAATGTTGGCGGCAATTTACTGCCTGAAATTAGCGTTTTTCATTTAGAATAATTACCGGCACCGTGGTGTGATAGCAAACCTTGCAAACGGCGAAACGCCGCCCCTACAACTATATATATATCATGTCATCAAAACTTATAATGATGATATTAAATAGCTAATAACTAAACGTAAAGGAGTGAAAAGCATATGGACAGTGGCAAGCGTATTGTCGACATTTTCTTTGTTGTATGCTTATTTGCGCTTTACCTTGTTTGTACGTTCACACTTTGCATAATTGGAATTAACGTATACCAAAAAAGCATTAACGACTCTGCTGAAAATTACAACATTCGCACGTCTGTTCTTTATATAACAGAAAAATCACGTCAAAACCTATCAACGAACGGCATTCGAATTGACGAAGTGTCAGACAGCAGTGCACTTGTTCTTTCACAAACAATAGAGGGAGCTGTTTACAACACATGGATGTATGTTGAAGACGGCTATTTGTGCGAGGTTTTAATGCCTGAGGGCAGTGAGGTTATACCTGACATAGGGCAAAAAATTATGCCGCTTCAAAAGCTGGAGCTTAACATAGACGACAACAATTTGCTAACAATTAACGTTACTGACGAGAGCGGCCTTAGCTATGATTCCAGCCTTTACATACACAGCTTAGCAGGGGGTGTAAGTTAATGAAAGCATCACCTACACAAAAAAGCCGCTACTTTTTGGCAGAGCTTATAGTTAACTGCCTTTTCTTTGTTATAAGTGCTTCAATTTGCCTTAATTTGTTTGCTTTCGGTTACACGCAAAGCACCGAAAGCAAAAATTTATCAATGGCAACACTTAAAGCGCAAAACATGGCCGAATGTATAAAGGCTAGTGGGCAAGATATTGATTTATTATGCGAGCTTACAGGCGCCGTGCAAGATGAGAATTTGCTAGTAATTTACTATGATGATGAGTGGGAAATATCAAATCAAGAAGCGGCAACTTACGAAATGAATGTGCTAATTGATGTAAATTCACTTGGCATGTTATATGCCGATATAGCTGTATTTCAAGCAGAAGAAATAATATTTGATTTGAAAGTGAATAAGTATTTAGAAGAATATGTTGCAGCTTTCTCTTAGCGAGTATATACAATATAATGTGCACCTTTAACAAAACAAAGTAGGAGGCGAGAAAATGCAAGAGCAAGAAAAAAGCAAAAAAAGCACATCCGTAGTAAGCACAGGTGTAACTTCTTTAATAACTGTGTTCGCTGTGTTGCTCTTGTCGTCGTTCTCACTGCTTATTTTGTCTAACTCGCGAACAGATACAGAACTATCTCAAAGAACTGCACAGGCAGTAACTAATTACTATTTAGCTGACGCAATAGCCGAAGAAGAAATTTCAGAACTTGTGGCTTTGCGCAATAATTCAAAGAACTACAATTTTTCACAATTTCAATTTAT
This sequence comes from uncultured Bacteroides sp., assembly GCA_964369785.1. GTDB lineage: Bacteria > Bacillota > Clostridia > Oscillospirales > Ruminococcaceae > Ruthenibacterium. The sequence goes on along the minus strand of CAYJHA010000023.1, from coordinate 16,515 downwards.
AGTAATCAGTTCGGGTTTTGTTATAGCAAATACACAAGAATATAATAATTACGAGGGCTTTGTCGTTACTTTCAATGTTGACATAGACGAAAACAAAATGCTTGTTGTAGATGTAGGTTTACCCGAGAGCGGCAGTATACCGATTGAAAGGCTAAAATGGCAAACAGTAGCAAAAGAAGATCCTTTGCAAGAAGAAACCATAGCAGAATAGCAAGCACCACATACGTAAAGCAATAAAATAGCAACACTATTATATTTATAAAGCAATATTAAACAGTACATAATTCTAACTTAATTGTATTAATAAAAGGAGCAACAACTATGAATTTGCAAGATTTTTTGAAAGATATGGTAAAAAGAGAGGCAGCCGATATTTTTATAGTGTCGGGGCGCCCTGTGTGCTACAAAAAATATCATGTTATTGAAAACTGGTCAAACGACAGGCTGTTGCCCGATATGACAACACAAATAATTATGGAGATTTACCGCCTTGCAAAGCGAGACCCCAACATTTTGCAAACTCGCGGCGATGACGACTTCTCTTTTTCACTGCCGGGTATATCGCGCTTTCGTATTAACACATACAAACAACGTGGCTCTCTTGCGGCAGTTATTCGCGTTGTGGCATTCTCTTTACCGGACCCGAAAGAATTTGGCATACCACAGCAAATATTAGAACTTGCAGACAGGCAAAGAGGCCTTGTTCTTGTAACGGGCCCTGCAAGTAGTGGTAAAACAACAACACTTACTTGTATTTTGAATGAGATTAACGTGCGCCGCAGTGCACACATTATAACGCTTGAAGACCCAATTGAATATTTGCACCGCCACAACAAAAGTATTATAAGCCAGCGCGAAATATCAATTGATACAAACAGTTACCCCACTGCACTGCGCGCAGCATTGCGCCAAAGCCCCGACGTTATTTTAATTGGCGAGCTGCGCGACACAGAGACAATTAACATTACGCTTACAGCGGCTGAGACAGGCCACTATATATTCTCAACTCTTCACACTGTCGGCTCTGCAAATGCTATTGACAGAATTGTAGACACATATCCGTCCTCACAGCAAAACCAGGTTAGAATGCAGCTTTCAATGGCAATACAAACAATTGTCTCACAGCAACTTGTGCCCAAAATAGGTGGCGGCGCTGTGCCTGCTTTTGAAATAATGCACTGCAACGCCGCTATTCGCACCCTTATACGCGATGGTAGAACACACCAAATAGGTTCTATAATTCAGTCGTCGTCGCAACAAGGTATGATAAGCATGGACTCAAGCCTCTTAAACTTGTATAAGGGCGGAATTATATCAAGAGACACTGCATATAACTTTAGCTTGTCGCCGCAATTCTTGCAAAAACAAATTGCAAAGCTTGGCTAGGCGGTGCCTGTGCAAGTTTAAAAAGCCTCTTTATCAATAGTTTAAGTAACCCTGAAAATAGTTAATGAAAACTGCAATCGGTGGCAAAAAGCCATCGGTTGTAGTTTTTATTTATTCCCTCCTTTTTGGCAGCCATTACTACATTATTAAACATCACTAAAAAAATGAGGAGAAACAAAAAAAAATGAGCAAATAATAAAAAAATAGAAAAAACTATTGACTTTTGTGCAAATAACCTTTATAGTATCATATGCGCGCTATTGCGTGCTACATCTTATTAAACTGACGACCGTATGTGCTACTGTAACCAAGGAAATACATTTTCCTTCGGTGTAACAAACCTTTTGCGGGGTGGCATAATTGGCGTCTGCTTCGGTAGCCAGAAGCGAACCGAAGATAATTTCCGCAAAGGGGGATGCAATAATTGAATAATTCCGCAATCGTTTCACTTAACAACATTGTTGTAGATTTCGACTCAAGGCCCATTTTATCAGGCCTTAGCATTGACATTCACGATAAGGAGTTTGTTACTTTCCTCGGCTCTTCAGGCTGTGGAAAAACAACAACGCTCAGGGTTATCGGGGGTTTCATAGAGCCGAAGCACGGCAGTGTTTTTTTTGGTGGAAAAGACATCACAAAACTGCCGCCTTACAAAAGGCAGGTAAACACCGTGTTCCAAAAATACGCGTTATTCCCGCATTTAAACGTGTATGAGAACGTGGCTTTTGGGCTTAGAATTAAAAAAACGCCCGAAAACGAACTGCGCCGCATGGTGCTTGAAATGCTGGAGCTTGTAGGCCTTAAAGGTTTCGAGCGACGCAGCACAATTACACTGTCCGGTGGCCAGCAACAGCGCGTTGCAATTGCACGTGCACTTGTAAACCACCCAAAAGTGCTGCTTTTAGACGAGCCCCTCGGTGCGCTTGACTTAAAACTGCGCAAAGAGATGCAAATTGAGCTGAAACGCATACAACAAAGCCTAGACATAACGTTTATTTACGTAACGCACGACCAGGAAGAAGCGCTTACAATGTCTGACACTGTTGTTGTTATGGACAAGGGGCAAATACAGCAAATAGGCTCACCGCAAGACATTTACAACGAGCCTAACAACGCCTTTGTTGCCGACTTTATAGGCGAAAGCAATATATTAGACGGTATAATGCAGCGCGACTTTTTAGTAGAATTTGCAGGGCAAGCGTTTACATGTGTGGACAAAGGCTTTGTGCGCAACGAAATTGTAGACGTTGTAGTGCGCCCTGAGGACGTGCAAATTGTGCCGGCTATTCAAGGTATGCTAACAGGCGTTGTTGAAAATGTAATTTTCAAAGGCGTACACTACGAAATGCACGTGCGCAGTGCAAATAAACTGTGGCTAATACACTCAACGCAGGCCGCTTCGCTTGGCGAAATGGTAGGAATGGAAATTGGCCCCGACGAGATACATATAATGAAAAAGCAAAAGGAGGCGTAGCTTATGTTTAAAAGGCGCCTTCTTGCAACACCGTATCTTGCATGGATGACTATTTTTATTGTGGTGCCGCTATGTATTGTTATTTACTTTGCTTTTACAGACAAAAGCGGCGCTTTTACACTTGAAAACATAATGGCACTTTCACAATATACGGCAGTTTTTGTGCGCAGTATACTGCTTGCAATAGCCGCCACTGTAATATGCCTTTTCATAGCGTTTCCTTTAAGCTATATACTATCGCGTATGCGTGCTTCGCAACAGCGCATGATGACAATGCTTATTATGCTTCCTATGTGGATGAACTTTTTGCTTAGAACGTATGCATGGATGAGCCTTCTTGAAAATAACGGGATTATAAACAGCTTTTTTGGCATGTTCGGCATAGGCCCGTTTCAAATGATTAACACATCAGGCGCAGTTGTTTTGGGCATGGTTTACAACTATTTGCCGTTTATGATACTGCCGCTTTACACAATTATGCTTAAAATTGACAGCAGTGTTATTGAGGCCGCGCAAGACCTTGGAGGTAACCCTATAAACGTAGTGCTTAATATTTTAATTCCGCTTTCTAAAGACGGTATTACAACAGGCATTACAATGGTTTTTGTGCCCAGCATATCTACTTTTATTATAAGCAGAATGCTTGGCGGCGGCTCTAACCTTTTGATAGGCGATTTAATTGAACTGCAATTTTTAGGCAACAGCTATAACTACAACCTTGGCAGTGCAATGAGCCTTGTTTTAATGCTTATAGTTCTATTGTGCATGAGCTTTACAAGAGCCGACACTGAGAATATGGAGGGCATGGTATGAGAAGCAAAAAAATATATGCCCGCGTATACATAATAGCCGTTTTTTGCTTTATGTACTTACCCATTGCCGTTATGATGTTTTACAGTTTTAACGAAAATAAAAGCCGCGGTGTATTTACGGGTTTTTCTCTCAGGTGGTATCAATATTTATTTGAAAACGAGATGATTTTGCAAAGCCTTGCTATCTCGCTTTTAATTGGTTTTATCTCTGCAATTTTGGCAACGCTTCTCGGCACACTTGCCTCGCTTGGCATACATTCAATGAAAAGCCGTGCGCGCAGTGTTATAATGTCTGTAAGCTATGCGCCCGTTATTAACCCCGAAATTGTTACAGGTGTTTCTTTAATGATGCTTTTTGTTGTGTTTAACGATGGCATTTCGGTGTTTTTATCAAATTTGCTCAAAGCAGAAACTGCTTATAACAGCTTTGGCATTTTAACGCTTTTAATTGCGCACATAACGTTCAGCGTGCCTTACGTTATATTTAACGTAGTGCCAAAACTGCGCCAAATGGACGTGAGAGTTTACGAGGCAGCGCTTGATTTGGGCTGTAACCATAAACAGGCATTTTACAAAGTGCTTTTGCCCGAAATTATGCCTGCAGTGTTTTCAAGTTTTTTAATATGCCTTACTTATTCTATCGACGATTTCATAATATCGTACTTCACAAGCGGCACTGTGCAAACATTGCCCATTGCAATTTACAGCATGACTAAAAAACAAGTTAGCCCCGAAATAAATGCACTGTCTACAATTATGTTTATTGTAATTTTAAGCATAATATTAATTTCAAATGCAATTGACAGCGCAAAAGAGAAAAAGACGCGGCTTGCCATAATGAAAAGCTACGACGAATAATAAAAAAATTTGAACGGAGAAAATGATGAAAAAAATATTCGCAATTTTAACAGCAACTTTACTTTTTGCACTAATGATGACACCTGCAGCTTTTGCAGGCGAGGTTGATTTTGAGCTTGACACCGAAATGGACTACTACACACGCTTTGAGGGCGAGGGTGTAACACTTAACGTTTACAACTGGGGCGAGTACATCTCAGACGGCGAGGACGATTCTATGGACGTTATAGCTGAATTTGAGACACTTACAGGCATTGACGTGAACTACACAAACTTTGACACAAACGAAAGCATGTACGCCAAAATAAGCGGTGGCGGCGGCGACTATGACGTTATTATCCCAAGCGATTATATGATAGGGCGCATGGTTAACGAGGGCCTTGTTGCAGAACTGAATTTTGATAACATTCCTAACTACTCTTTTATTGATGACAACTACAAAAATTTAGCATACGACCCTGACAACATGTACAGCGTGCCTTACATGTGGGGTGTTGTGGGCCTTATTTACAACACAACTATGGTAGACGAGGCAGACCTTGCACAGGGCTGGGAACTTATGTGGGACGAAAATTACAGTGACCAAATTTTGATGTTCAACAACAGCCGCGATGCATTTGCAATATCGTCTAAAATACTTGGCAATTCATTAAACCCCACATCTCAAGAGGAAATTGACGCGGCGGCAGATTTGTTGAAAGAGCAAAAGCCTGTAATTCAATCGTACGTTATGGACGAAGTTTTTGACAAAATGCAAGGCGGCGAGGCTGCAATTGCGGCTTACTATGCAGGCGACGGTATTACAATGATGGACGGCAACGAAGACCTTAATATGTTTGTGCCGCACCAAGGCTCTAACCTTTATGTAGACGCAATGATAATACCCGAGACAAGCCAAAACAAAGAAGCCGCGGAAATATTTATAAACTTTATGTGCGAGACGCAAGTGGCACTTGCAAACACAGAGTACATATGGTATTCAACACCGCACACAGGTGTTTATGATTTACTTGACGAAGAGACAAAAAGCAACGAGCTTATGTACCCAAGCGATGAAATATTAGCAAACTGTGAAACTTTTGAAGTACTTCCCGACGACATAAACAGCGCAATGGACGCTGCTTGGAGCGACGTTAGAAGCTACGAAGAAGGCGGCAGCGGCTGGGTTATGATAGTGCTTGTTATTGTAATTGTGCTGTTCCTTGTTTTAACATTTGTGTTAAGGCTAAGGCGCAAAAAACGTAATGATTATTAATTAAATAAAAAATATGGGGCTACGGCAAGCATTTTGTTTACCGTAGCCCCATATTAAATTTTATCAATTACCCCACCCTGCCGTCTGCAACCATTTAGAACCTACCTAAAAGGTAGGGGGGTGCCCTGCCGGAATTTCACGCTCCCTTCTTCCGCTTGCGGCCGAAGCCGGGCGGGAGGTCTGCAATCCCTTCCTAGGACGTACGGGCTCCCATTAAAAACTTAGTAGGATTAAACGTGGTCGCATCAAATCGAACAGGGCAGGACATTAAAACTACTCGTCTTTATCTAAGTCAATATCATACATCTCACTTAGCCTGTTGTAAAAAACCTCGCTTATAGCGTACAGTTCATCGTTATCTTCAACAATATCGTAATTGATGTACTCCCCTTCTTCAGACACTCGCATAATAATCATCTCGGCATCACTTTCAAGCATTTCTTCTGCGTCTTGAATGTCCGGTACAAGAGCCACATACTTTGTGTCACCTAATAGCGCTTCGTCAATTACCTCAAAAGTGCACTTGTTGCCGTCTTCGTCTTCAAGGTCAACTAAAGTCACTATGTACTCTTCATCTTCAATATTTGCGTCATTTAAATTATCATTATTTTTATCAGCCATTAATTAACCACCTATTTTAAAATTCATTAAACCTCGTTTTATGTTTCACTATTATACTTCTATTCTATACAAAAAACTCGTTTCAGTCAAGTAAAAAGAAATCTTGCATATGATATATTTATTTTCCCCTACACGTTCATATTTATGCAATAATAATTTTACATGTATTATCATAATTTTTTTACAATTATATTTCAGTAACAATAAAAATATGTTATAATAATATAACTTATTATTTTACATTTTACACGCAGGGGGCAAGTTTGTGCGCAAATTTTTTCTTTTATACTTATTAATTTTAATATTAACGTTTTTTTCTGCTTGTGGCGGCGAGGCAAACGGTGTTTACGACGATAGGAATGACTATGAAGCAAGCGAAGAAGTTCAATTTACAGCACCTGAAAACGGTGATACTATTGCCGTTTTGCACACCGATTTGGGCGATATTTACTTGCAGTTATTCCCCGAGTATGCACCAATGGCGGTAGATAATTTTATAGCCCTTGCAAATGAGGGCTACTATAACGGGCTACCTTTTCATAGAGTAGAGCGCAACTTTTTAATTCAAACAGGCGATGCAACAGGCAGTGGCACAGGCGGCGACAGTGCATTTAACGGCGCGGCTTTCCCTGTTGAAATAAGCGACAAATTACACCACTACACGGGCGCAGTTGGGCTTGCACGGCCCGTTGACAACACAAGCGGCAACTTGTCGCAATTTTACATTGTGCAAACGCCCGAAAACAGCGTGCCCAACCAAGCAGCGCACGAACTTACCACAGATAATGACGGTGAGGGCGCCATGCGTGAAGATGTCGCAGACGCTTATAGAACAGTGGGTGGTGCGCCAAGCCTTGACAACAACTATACAATTTTTGCGCATGTTTTTGACGGCATGGATATAGTAGACGAAATTGCAAAAACTAAAACGGGCGAAAATGGCACGCCTGAAGAGCCTATTTTTATAACATCAATTGAAATATTGTCATATACTGAAGGTATGAGTATTCCTATAAGTGAAGAATAAATTTAAGAAAAGCATTAAAATTTATCGCTTTAGCAAAGCTTTTACTATTATTTTTGCACAGGCCCATATTTCACACTAGATAGTGCCGACAGTATTTTGCTTAAACAATATTTTACGGGAGGTTGCTTTATGAAACAATTTTGGCGTGTAGTTTTATCACGCACATTTTTAATAGGCTTGCTTGTCTTAGGGCAAATTGCCTTTCTTGCAACGTTTTTCACTATAATCGACAGAAGCACCGCAGTTTATACTCTGATAAGCTTTTTAAGCATTATTTTCGCCATAATTATTTTTGAAAAAGACAACCTTGGCAGTGGTTACAGAATGATGTGGCTTATTATAATTGTTCCGCTTCCAATTACGGGCTTACTTTATTATTTTCTGTTTGGAAAGCACGCTTTTACGCCAAAAAACTCAATAGAATTAACAGACATTGAGCACCGTGCCGCCGGCATTGCAAACCACGAATATGAAACAACAAAAGAGCTTGTTTCGCGCGACAAAAGCATTACGCGCTGTGTTGAATACCTTTCTACTTTTGCAGCCGCGCCCGTTTATAAAAATTCTCAGGCTGATTACTATCCCTCGGGCGAGGAGTTTTTCGAGAGCTTTTTGCAAGAGCTTGAGAAGGCAAAGCGCTTTATATTTATGGAATATTTTATAATAGAAGACGACAGCGAAATGTGGCAAAAAACACTTGCTATACTGATGAAAAAAGCCGCACAGGGCGTTGAAGTACGCGTTATGTATGACTCTTTCGGCTGTTTGCCGCGCCTTGCACCAGACTATGATTTGCACCTAAAAAAACTAGGCATAAACTGCTACCCGTTTAATGAGTTGCACTTTACTTTTAGCATATACGACTATAAGTTTTTTAACCACCGAGACCACAGAAAAATTACAGTTATAGACGGCGACGTTGCTTTTTCAGGCGGTGTGAACTTTGCCGATGAATATATAAACAAAGTAAAGCTTTTTGGCCACTGGAAAGACAACGCTTTTTGCATTAAAGGCCCGGCTGTTTACAAGTTTACATCGCTTTTTTTGACGCTGTGGGACTTTACGGCTAAAGCTCGAACAGATTTCCAAAGCTACAAGGGCACTGTTCAATACAATTGCAACGGCTACGTACAGCCTTATGGGGACTCTCCCCTCGACTTCGAGAACGTTGCCGAAAACACGTACATTAACGTTATTAACAACGCAAAAGACTATGTGTATATAATGACGCCTTACCTTATTATTGACGAGGAGATGTTCCGCTGTTTATCGCTTGCGGCAAAAAGCGGCGTTGACATACGCATTATGACGCCCGCAATACCCGACAAATGGTATGCGTTTTACGTTACGCAAAGCTATTATTACAGCCTACTAAAGGCAGGCGTAAGAATTTTTGAGTACACCCCGGGCTTTGTGCACGCAAAAATGTATGTGAGCGATGACAGTGTTGCAATTATTGGCAGTGCGAACATGGATTACAGGAGCCTTTACTTGCACTTTGAAAATTGCTGTGTTTTTTACTATGGCGATATTGTTATGAGCGCTAAGGAAGATTTTATAAATACGTTTAAACAGTGCCGAGAAATAACACTTGAGGAAGTGAAAAAAACACCGCTTTACAAGCGAATTTTACGTGCTTTGTTCAGAATTTTTGCACCTATGATGTGATTTTTAAGGCTGGGTATTGTGAATAAATAGAATAAACGCGCTGTGACGCAATAGTCATATTGCACAAAATTATAGGGGCGGTTTCCTATGTGTCTTCGCCCAAATCATCGTAGGGGCGAACCTGTGTGTTCGCCCGAAACCAATAGAAAACCCTAAGGTTTCGGGCGATCACATAGGACCGCCCCTACATTTATTTCTAATTTCTAATCTATCACACCTCAAAATGAACAGCCGTGTCGCCCTCTTCGCTGTTGCCGAAAACGTAATCATTGCCGGGCAACACGCCATTTAAAACTATGCCCACCAGTGAAGCAACAGCAAGCCCTGAAAGGCTTATTGTAATGCTACCAAGCCCAAACACAATTGCCCCTGCCGTGCTAAATTTTATGCCAATTGCTAAAACAAGAATTAACGCCGCAATAATTATATTGCGGTTTTTCGCAAAGTTCACTTTGTTATCAACTATATTTCTAACGCCAACTGCCGAAATCATACCATAAAGTATAACGCTTACGCCGCCTATTGTTGCCGCCGGCATTGACACAATAACTGCCGCAAATTTCGGGCTTAAAGAAAGCACTATGCTTAAAGCGGCGGCAATGCGTATAACTTTAGGGTCGTACACTTTCGAAAGTGCGAGAACGCCTGTATTTTCACCGTAAGTAGTGTTGGCAGGCGCACCGAACATCGCCGCCAGTGTAGTTGCAACACCATCGCCCAAAAGCGTGCGGTGTAGCCCCGGGTTTTGTAAATAGTTTTGCTTTGTTGTGCTACTAATAGCACAAATATCGCCTATGTGCTCCATCATTGTGGCTAGCGTAATAGGCAAAATTGTTATAATGGCTGAAATTAGCATAGAAACATTGAGGTCTGCGCCAAAAATAGAAAATGCAGTTTCGTTCCAACTAATGGGAATACCAATCCATGCGGCATTCGCCCAGTTATCTGCTAAAACTTGCCTTGCGCCGGGGTCAATTATCATTGCAATAATATAGCTTCCCACTACGCCCATTAATATTGCTATTATTTTAAACATACCTTTTCCATAAATATTAACAACAACAACAATTAAAACAGCCGCAATTGCCACAACCCAGTTAGTTGAAGCACTGTTAATTGCCGTTTGTGAAAGCGTTAAGCCTATTGAAATAATTACAGGCCCCGTAACAATTGGTGGAAAATAACGCATTACGCGCTGTGTGCCGTACAGTTTTACAAAAGCCGCCAATACAATATAGGCAAGGCCGGCAACAGCAACGCCGAAGCTTGAATATGTAAGCGGTATTGCCTCCCCTGCCCCTGCGGTTAAACCGTAAGCGCCCAAAAATGCAAAAGAACTGCCCAAAAATGCCGGCACGCGCATTTTAGTTATAAAGTGAAACAGCAATGTACCAAGCCCAGCAAAAAGCAATGTTGTGCTTACAGACAGCCCTGTTATAGCAGGCACAAGCACCGTTGCGCCAAACATTGCAAACAAATGTTGCACGCCAAGCACCGACATTTTTGCAAGCCCAAGCGGCCTTGCGTCATAAATAGCAGAACTTCTCTTTGTTTTTTTGTCCATATTTAAAATACCCCTTTTTTAAATTAGATAGTGTTTACAACATCTGGCACTATCTAATAATTTAATGTTTTACAAATTAACTTCCAATTTTCTATCTGTTTTTTTATACTGCTCATATGAAACGCCAACCATCTCAAACATCTTTTTGCTTGCAATAACAGCGTCACTCTCTGAGTATTTATCACTGTAATAAATAACTTTAGCAATGCCACTTTGAATAATAGCTTTTGCGCACTCGTTACAGGGAAAAAGAGTAGTGTAAATTTTTGCACCTTTAAGCTGCACCATTCCTGTGTAGTTCAAAATAGCATTAAGCTCTGCGTGGCAAACGTACATATACTTTGTTTGAAGTGGGTCTTCACCCTCTCTTGTCCACGGCATGTCATCGTCAAAACAGCCTGTGGGCATACCGTTGTAACCCATAGACAAAATTTTGTTCTCACTGCTAACAATACAAGCGCCCACTTGTGAGGAATTGTCTTTACTGCGCTGTGCCGTTAAAAGTGCTATGCCCATAAAGTATTCGTCCCATGAGATATAATCATCGCGTTTCATCTGTCAAGTCATTCCTTTCTTATAGGAGGCTTTAAAAGCCCCTCAATTTTAAAAATTTCAAGCGTTTTATGCATACCTTTAAGCTTAATTGTTTTGCCAATAGGCATAAACTCAATGCGCCCTAAAACCTCGTCTCTCACTGCTTTACTTGCATAAATACAGCCCGGCGGCGCATTGTTCTCAAGGCGTGCGGCAACGTTAACTGTGTTACCTATTGCCGTATAGTCCATTCTCACGTTTGAGCCCACATTGCCCACAACAGCGGGGCCGTAATTTATTCCTATGCCAAACTGCAAATATTGCCCATGCTTTTCAAATATTTCTTTGCCCAGTTTTTCAGCTTCGCTTATCATGTCAAGCGCTGCATTCACGGCTTTAAACACAATGTCATCTTGTTTTAACGGTGCGCCCCAAAAAGCCATTGTACTATCGCCAATATATTTATCAAGCGTACCGCCGTTTTTAAATATGCACTTGCTTGTCATTGTCAAATACATGTTTATTATTTCCACAACTTCTTCTGGCTCTAAATTTTCAGCCATTGAAGTAAAGCCCCGAACATCTACCATAAGCACTGCAATGTTTTCTGTTTTGCCACCGAGTGATAAAGCCTCAGGCTCACCCTTCAATAGTTCCGCAACAATTTCGGGCGCAACATACCGCTTAAAAGTATTTGATATTTTGCGCTTTTCAAAAGCCGCAACAGCATAGTTTTCCGCCACCGACAAAATAAAGCAAATTGTTGCGGTAACAGGCACGTACATTGCTTGAAGCACAAAGCCCATTTGCCACGCCAAAAGGCACAAAAGAACAAAGCCTATTGAAATGCTAAGCCACATAATAAGCGAGGCAACCATAGATTTTTTATTAAACCACAAAACGCAAAAAAAGCACACAAAAAACGCAAATATTAATTGTGGCATTAAAAGTATTTCTTTTTTCGTCTCACCGCTTAAAAGTGCTGCAATTGCATTTGCTTGGTACTCAACACCGTACATTTTAACGGCGTGGTCTATTGATGTTTGATATTCATCGGACATTCCCGAGGCATACGGCCCTATAAGTACAATTTTGCCTGCAAAAATGTCGGGGTCAAGCTCTTTGTTTACTAGCTGTGTAACTGAAAACCCGTCGTCGTACGCAAAAGGTGCTGAGCCAAACGGCAAGTACCACCTGTGGCGCGGGTCCGTATGCGGCGTGCTGTATGTGCTCTGCCCTATGTGCTGCATGTAAAGCTCATAAATTGCGCCGTGAAACGACGGTATTTGCCTTCCGTCCGGCACATCAATTTGCCAAACTGCATGGCGTAAAATACCGTCAGTGTCTGCCATTGCGTTTACGTGCCCTTGTGTTGTAACTTTCAAAAGTTCACTGTACGGCTCTTCATAAAGCGAAATATGGTAATCGTCTATATAAAAAGTGCCATCGCTTTGCGTAACAATGGTGCTCTCAAAAGTAGCACTTGTTGCCGTTACAACGTTGCCATACTCTGCCGCGGCATCTGCAAGCCTTTCATCGTTTTCTAAAGAATCGCTCTCTCCTGTGAAAAGTGTATCTATACCTATAACGGCAGGGCGGCGCTGTGGGTCTTCGTTCAAATACTCTATGCTTGCTGCAATAATGTCTCGCGGCCACGGCGTTGAGCCATATGCCTCAATTGCGTCTTCATCCATGCCAATTAATATAATTTCGTCACTGGGTGCGCCGGGTGTTTGGTAAAGTGCGTCTGAAATGTTGTTTGCAATGCTTACAACTAGCTTTGTTGAAAAAAGAAGTGCCAATGCCGCTGAAATTAAAAGTGCAATAGCTAAACGTTTTATAGCACCTTGTTTCAACATAAAAATCTCCATTCTTCGCCAACTTAAATAGTTATAATAATTTCCTTACACAGCGAAGAATTATTGGCACTGTATAGCCATATGCCACTTTAAGTTAGTTTATGGTATTCTCCGTTAATAAGTTTATTTGATGTCAAGCTTAGTCAAATTGAATCTATCGTCAAGCTCTTTTCGCACGTTTTCAATTTTAAGTGCATGTTCAAGCACATTTTCAATCTCACTTACATAATCAACATTTGATATGCAAATAGCCGCAAGGCTTGCCAACGCGCTTAACATATTTTCACACTCTTTATCAAAAGGCACAATATTGCCTGCTTCACCAAAAGCGTTTATAAGTTGCATTGCGCCTATAACTTCGCTTTTGTTGTTTTCAAGCGGTGTTGCAAGAACAGAAATTGTTTTATAATTTAACATTTCATCGTATTTTTTTGGCCCGCTAAAATCAAAAATGTTGTTTTTATATGCGTCGGGCACGTTAACGGTAGTTCGTTTTAAAATAGCGTACGCGCAAATATTATCAAGCTTTAGTTCAACAGACGGCAAATGTTTTTCGTCGTTTTCTTTGTCAAATTTCGCTAGTGATTTTGTAAAACGTGCATTAAACTCAAGCTTATTGTCTTTTAAAATAAATATTGTTCCACCATCACAATTTGCAAGCTCAATGGCGCACAGCAATATTTTTTTCAACAGCTGTTCCCTGTCTTTTTCACCTGCAAGTGTAACGCTTAACTCAAGCAGTTCATCTGCAAATACTTCTTTCATTTTTTTAAGAATCCCCTTTTTGTCAAATATAAATTAGTATGTGTGTGTAAAATATAATATTGTGTGGTATTATATTATGTTATAAATTATAGCACGATATTATAATAAAAGTCAACGCTCGACAAAATACGCAAAGCAAGAAAACGCGCAAAAAAAACTGTGACGAAACAATAAAAATTTCGTCACAGCTGCATTTTTTTACAAGTTAATTTGAGCCTCTGTTTTTAAGTAGTGTCAAAATATCATCATAATATTGGTCTTCATTAACATCACTCTGCTGTGGCTTCACTGTCTCAACAGGTGGCTGCATTGTGGGCATAACAGGTGCCGCAACCGGTACAGGCGTGTTGTGAGCATCTGCAGGTGCTTGCCCCATATTGTTGTAAGCCTCGCCCTGTGTTTGCTGTGGCATACCGTACATTGAAGCAGTGCTTGCAGTGTAATCTGCCGCAATTGCCGAAGAAACAGTTGTTATACCGTCAACAATATCAAAACCTGTTGCAACAACAGTAATGCGCATTTCGTCTTTCAGCCCATCGTCGAACGCCGCACCCCAAATGATATTCGCGTCCGGATGTGCAGAATTTGTTATTAGTGTAGCTGCTTTCTCAACATCATCAAGGCTAATGTCAGGTGATGAAGTGATGTTAATAATAACACCTCTTGCACCGGCAATGCTTGTTTCAAGAAGTGGGCTGGAAATAGCAGCATTTGCTGCATCTTCCGCTTTATTAACACCTTTTGCAGTGCCAACGCCCATGTGTGCATAACCGGCGTCTTTCATAATGCTGCGCACGTCGGCAAAGTCAAGGTTAATAAGTGCCGCAACATTAATAAGTGATGAAATGCTCTCAACACCTTGTCGCAAAACATTATCGGCAGACTCGAATGCGTTATTAAGCGTTATTTTTTCTTGGCTTATGAATTTTAGGCGCTCGTTAGGAATAACAATAAGTGCGTCAACACGCTCTAAAAGGCCTGAAATACCTATTTCTGCCATTGTCATTTTGCGTTTACCCTCAAAAGCAAACGGCTTTGTAACAATACCAATTGTCAAAATCCCAAGGTCTCTTGCAACTTCGGCAACAACAGGTGCGGCGCCTGTGCCTGTGCCGCCACCCATACCTGCTGTAATAAACGCCATTTGTGCGCCTTTAAGCGCCGCGGCAATTTCGTCGCGGCTTTCTTCTGCGCTGCGTTGGCCAATTTCAGGGTCTGCCCCTGCACCACGGCCCCTTGTAAGCTTTGCGCCCAGTTGCACTTTTTGTGTTGCCTTAGAGGCAATAAGCGCTTGTTGGTCAGTATTCATGCTGATGAACTCAACGCCCTTCAGCCCATTTTGAACCATGCGGTTAATGGCGTTACCGCCGCCACCGCCCACGCCCACAACCTTAATTGTAGTTATGTTTTGCATGTCTTCATCAAGAATAAATGCCACAATTAATCCCTCCAAAACATTTATGTTTTACTTTTCATGAGTTTTATTATCAAAAAATATTCTATATAATATAATATCGCCAAATAACGTTAAAAAAATAATACTAAATGGCATTATTTTAAATAAAAATTACACTGTGTAATATTATAACAGATTTATTTCATAATTTCAAGCATATTTACAACATTTTTTGCACTATTTAAAGCGCCGGCGCAATTAAAGTGATTTTGCAAGCTAATTACATAGTACCTGCTAGCCATGAAGCTTCAAGCCTACCTTCTAAATCTCGCGAACTTACGTCAAGCGTTCCACTGTCTTTGTCCGCAAGTGTGTCGGCACTTCCTGATGCCAAAATATAGTGCGCAAGCCCGAGCTTTTCAGCAATTTCACCTGAGCTTCCAACAATAACTGTCACCCTGGAATCGTAAACAAACTGTATATTTATTTCGTTTGTAATGTCTATTGAGTTTATTGGGTAAAAGTTTAATTCCTCAATAACTCTTTGTAGCTGTGTTAAAATTTCTTGTTGCTGTGGCTGTTCAAATTGTAGCACAGTGCCACTTTGTAAATTTTGCCCTGTTTGTACGCCTTTTATTTGCACAAGGTTTTGCGGCGCTTCGCTTTGTGTATTAAGTATAACAAATTTCTCGCTTAAAACAAGCCATTTGTCATTAACTTGCACCGTGTATGCTTCAACTGCATTGGTTGCGCTAATTTTTATTTTGTTAGGAATTATTCTTGTTATATCAACATTTTCAAGATATGGCAATTCCTCTTGCATTTTTAGTATAGTTTCTTGCTCGTTAAATGTAAATAGATTTTCGCCATTTTTTATATTAGAGGCGGCAATAATTTGCTCGTTAGAATAGCTAGTCTCATTTTCTACATCAATACTTTCCACCCTGAACAACACAAAAAATGATATTAAAACACCGCTAAAAATTATAATTGCAGCAAAAGCGCGCATTAGAATTTTTTGTTTTTTTCGCTGTGCTTTTGCGTCTGTTAAAACAATATTTTTTTTGCTTTTGCTTTTGCTTTTGCTTTTTTGGGCCCCAACTGCACTTTTATAGTCGATTAGCTTGCCCTTTTTTGCCCTTTGCTGTGGCAGCTGCTTATTCAAGTTTTCATTTTGCGCTTGTGCAAACGACTTTTTTGTTTGCGTTTTTGTTTGATTTTGGGTTTGGGTTTGATTTTTGGGTTGGGTTTGCCGTACCGTTTCGCTTTTTGTTACATCATGTCGATACAATGGGT
>CAYJHA010000022.1:0-22809 GCA_964369785.1 uncultured Bacteroides sp. | reverse complement strand
AACAACCTCTTTTTTTGCCTGAACTTTAGAAAAAGGGGAGGAGTCTGCCGCTTTTTTCAGCTTTTCAGAGTTTAAATGCGTGTAAATTTCAGTAGTAGAAGTGTGGGCGTGCCCTAAAATCTCTTTTAGTGCCAGCATATCAACATCGCCCTCTTGGTACATCATTGTGGCGGCAGTGTGGCGCAATTTGTGTGGGGAGTACCCACGCCCACTTAAGCCCGCCGCTGTAAGGCACGTTTCAACAATTTGCTGCACACGCCTTGCCGAAAGCCGCCTACCGGTTCTTTTCGATATAAAAAGAGCTTTTTTATCACTTAAGTTCGCAATTTTTTTGTTCTCTTCGTATAAAACGCTTATAGCTTCAACACATGCAGCATTTAAATAAACTATGCGCTCTTTGTCGCCTTTACCAATAATTCTAAGCGTATTATCGTCTTTATTTACATCTGTATGGTTTATATTTATAAGCTCGCTAAGGCGCATGCCGCAGTTTAAAAAAAGCATCATAATGCAAAAATCACGCTCATAATAATCAGAGCTTATGTTTTGCAACAGCTTCATGCTGTCGTTCAAAGTTAAGTACTTTGGAAGGCGCTTTTTTTGTGCGGGTGAATCAATATCGTCAGTGGGGTTTACGTTTAAAAGCTTTCTTTTGTTGCAAACATACTTAAAAAAACCTTTTATACTCGAAAGTTTCCTTGCCCTTGCGGCAGGGTTATTATCGCGCTCTCTTGTTACAAAATGAAGAAATTCATATATATCATTTGATGTAATTTTTTTTATAAACGCAACATCAATGTCTTTAATGTCAACTTCGCTGAGCTCATCAAAATTAGCAGGGGATAGGCCGTGTAAAATTTTTATATATTTAAAAAAAACGCGTAGGTCAATATAATAACCGTTAACAGTGCGTGCAGATAAACCCCGAATTGTTTGTATGTCTCTTAAGTACATTATAACAAGCTCAGGGCAATCTGAAAAATCGCTGTGTTTTTTTGGGTTACGTGAATCAATATACGTGCTCATTAAAACCTCGAAGTATAAATTATAATATTAATAATAAAGTGTATAAATATAAATTGAATTTGCTATTTATATTTATGTTGCAAACAAAAGTTATGGTATAAGTATTATAATAGGTTAGACTAGTAAATCGCACTAGACTATTTCGCTAAATAAAAATTTAGCGAAATAGAGGGGAGCTTTTTACAATAGTTACACCTTAATTTTTTTACGCAAAATTGAAAATTCCGGCAGCTGGGTTTTACATGGTATGCTAAACTTCATCATTGCGTGTGGTGTTGTTTCAATTTCGTCGCCGTTTTCATCAAGTATATAAAGTATATTGTTAAGCTGAATAATTTCACCACTCGGTGTTAATATTTCAATATCATCACCTTTGGCAAATTTACCGCGCTGTGTACAACACGCCATGCCGTCATCATATGTGTCTACAACGCCAATAACTTCCCATTCTCTTATATAACCACCGCGCTTTGTTTCTTGCTTTGCGCCTTCTTTACCAAAATAAAAACCTGTGGAATAATTTCTGTGCGACGTTTTTGTAAGTTCTTCCAATACTATTTCCGGGCATAAAAAGTCGGTATTAGGCTCTTTTAAGTATGTGTCTAATGCAAGCCTATAAGCAAACGCCGTGCTTGCAACGTAATAGAATGTTTTTGCGCGTCCTTCAATTTTTAAGCTGTCAATGCCTGCTTTACATATTAAATCAATAAACGGCGCTGTACACAAATCATTCGCATTTAAAATGTAGCTTCCGCCTTCGTCTTCGTTTATCTCAAAATGGTGGTTTGGGCGGTGCTCCTCAGTTATGTGCCACTTCCAACGGCAAGGCTGTGTACATGCGCCCTTGTTTGCGTCACGCTCTGACAAATAATGCGACAATAAGCACCTACCTGAAAAAGACATGCACATTGCACCGTGCACAAAAGCCTCAAGTTCAAGCTCTTTCGGCGTGTTCTCACGAATAAACGCTATATCGCTTAAACTTAGCTCTCGTGCAAGAACAACACGCTTTGCGCCAAGGTCGTATGCGGCGTTTGCTGCAACGTAATTAGCAATGCCAACTTGTGTTGAAAAATGCACTTCAATTTCGGGCGCAAAGTGCTTAACTATTGACAGCACGCCCAAATCTGCAACAATAAACGCATCAATGCCGGTTTCGCGTACTCTGCGAATATAATCAGGCAGTTTTGCAATTTCTTCGTTATTTGGCACAGCGTTTAACGTTAAATACACACGTTTTCCAAATTTATGTGCAAAATCAACACCTACCGTAAGCTGCTCTATTGTAAAATTTTTAGGCGCACTTCGCATTCCATAACTCTCACCGCCAACATAAATTGCGTCGGCGCCGTACATTACAGCAAATTGCAAGCGCTCTAAATCGCCCGCAGGGCATAATAATTCAGGTTTCTTTTCCATAAATAACTCCACTTTTATATACTTGTTACAGCAGTGTTATTACTGCCATATAAACTTTGCCGCACAGACTTTGTGAAAAAATAAACAAAGCCTGTGCGGTATTATACTAGGGTTTACGCAAATACACCCTAGTTTCACATTATTCAAACGACGCATTCACTTCATGCATAATATCTACATTCACTAAATGAGCTGAATATGTTCTCTCGTAATAATATTTACCTGTAAAGTCAGTTAAGAAATAATAATATGGGTCTTCAGGTGTATAATATTCCGATGTTTGGTAATTTAATGTGTTCTGTATGGCATCCATACCTGGGTTTGATATTGGGCCTGCCGGTAAACCTATTAATTCATACGTGTTATAGCTATTAAACATTTCTTGCGGAATACTGTCCCACCCGCCAAAATATGGCGCCATGTAATTATAAATGTAGTTATTATCTTCGTCGTTTTGGAAGTGGCTAGCACAGTTACTTTGTAGCATTTCAACTTCATTATTAGGTGTAAGCCTAGCCATAAATATCGCTGCAACGTTAGATTGTTGCTCAACAGGCCCTGCTTCTTCTTGAACAATTGAAGCAAGCGTTATAAATTCAGACAGTGTGAAGCCCATTTCTTCAACTTGTGTGTACATTTCATCTGTAAAACGCTTGTCAAATTCAGCATATATTTTTTCAACCATATTATAAACATCATCGCCAACAAAAAACTCATATGTTTCGGGGAATAAAAAGCCCTCACATGCCATAAATGCATTCTCGTGTATGGTGCGCTCGTTCCAAAACTTAAACTGGCTGAAATCTCCGTTGTTTGCAACGTCTATAAATTCGTCAGCTGTGCAAAGCCCGGCTTCCTCCATTAAGCTGCCAAACCTAAATACAGAAATACCCTCGGGGAAAGTTACTGAAACTGTCTCTCTATCGTCAAATGTTCTTTGCAAAACGTCAATAATTTCATCGTAAGACATATCGGAAGACACATCAAAATCTCCGTACTGCATAGTAGATGTCTTTTCATTTTGCGGTGCATAATAACGGAAAATTTGCCCATGGCGAATTATACCTGCATCTTGCAAAATGTTGCCTATTGTTAAAACGCCTGCACCCTGCTCAATTGTAATGGTGGCGTTTACAACATCGCCTCCCCTGTTGCCGTTAATGTCGCCTGTAACGTAAAAATATCCAAACGTGCTTGCCGCCATAATAAGCAGTAAAAGCACCGCGAAAATTGTCAAAAATATTTTAAGGCCACTGCCCTGTTTTTTTCTTCGTCTTCTAGCCATTTTAGTCTCCTTTTACTTTTAGGCAAATGCTAGCTGCACTTGCGAATAATAAATATTTTTACCTTTTAAACATAAAAAAGTAAATAAAAAATGCAATTAAATTATATTAACAATACTTTCATGTATATTTTCAACGCTTCGCATGGTGCCGTTTTCACTGCATTTAATATGTTCCCAACCATATTTATTAAGGCAGTAATGCGCTGCATTGTAGCTTTTATTTAAATATTCAACATCTTTTTCGTGTATGTCTTTCTTTGATTCTGCCCCACTGTACCTTTTTGTCATTAATTCTTGTGAAATTGACGGTTCTACGTCCAGAAAAAACACTTTATTAGGCTTTGGTATGCCTATATACTCATATTCAAACTTAAAAAGCCAATCAAGGTAGCTGTCCCATTCTGCTTTTTCAAGTTTCGAGCACTGGTGAACTGCGTTCGAAGTGGTGTATCTGTCAGCAACAATTACATAGCCGTCGTTGTAAAACTGCCCCCACTGGGATTTGTACGCTGCGTATCTATCCACACTGTAAAAGCTGGACGCAGCGTATGCGTTCACATCGCTCGGGTTTGTGCCAAACTCGCCATTTAAATACATCTTTACAAGTGAGCTTGACGCGCTTTCGTAATTTGGAAAAGTAACTTGCATTGTTTTTATGTTTTGCGCTTTTAAATAATCGCAATAAAGCTTTGCTTGTGTTGCTTTTCCACTGCCGTCAAGCCCTTCAAAAACAATTAACTTACCCACGTTTCACCCTTACCTCTCCGTTTAAACATCGAAAATTAATACCTAATAACAAAACCTAGACCTTAGAACTTTTAAGCTCTTTATATTTTGCCCGCATTTCTGCTGTTTTATTGCAACTCATTTTACCCTCTGTGCAAGTGCCGCCCACACATGGCGGCCCACTTTTTACAAAAAGCGACGGGCTAACGTTATAAACAAGCTTTAACATCTCGTCTGCAAGTGCGCGTATTTCCCATTGTGCACGTGTGCAACATCTGTGTTTGAAAAAATTGTTTAAACTGCGCGTGTTCATAGTAACAATCATTTTTGTGTCGCATGCGTTGGGCAAAACAAAACGTGCGTCTTCAATTGCGGTTTTTTCCGCCGCTTTCAGTGCTTTGTCGTGTTCTACACCTTGTTTTATAAGCTTGTTGTAATTATGTTCTTTTAAAATAGCAGCTAATTTTTTATAATTTTCGGCCTCGCTGTCCATTGCCTCAATGTACGCTTTTCTAGCTTCTTCATTCTCTTCAATTGCGGGCGGTATAACGTGTTCAAAATTTTCAAGCCTAACATAACGCTGGCTTTGCACACTGTAAGAGGCAAGCCTATGCCGTGTAATTTGCGCTAAAAGTGAACGTGAAACGCCCTCGATTGCAAACGTGAAATTTACATGCTCTGTTGGGCTCTCGTGCCCAAGGCTTGCAAGCATTTGCACAAATTCTGTTGCTTTTTCATCAGTTATGCCTGTAAGTAAATCTTCTATTTTAGCATTTGAGTAACAAAGTTTTGCCGCCGCCGCAACAATTTTTTCAGGCTGTGGCGTGTGGGTTAAAAGCGTAACTTTCATATAAAAGCAAACTCTCCTTTTTTCTGTGTGTATAAATTTATTTGCGCTTATTGCATTGTCTCTGATTAATCAATTAAAGTAAGCGGTGCATAGTTTGCCATTGTTTTTTTCATTCCAACGTTTTCAAATTGTATTTCAACAATTGTGTCGTTTGAAACGGGTGTTACCTTTTTAACTACACCTTTGCCAAAAACTTTGTGCATTACATTGTCGCCCACTTTATATTGCGGCTTAACGCTTGCGCTTTGTGTGCTATTAGCTTGCTTAGCACCACCGCTAACGTTAAAATTACGTGAACCCACACTTGACGATGAGTTAAGCCCCAAAGCGCGTGAACTTGATGAGCCAAAACTTGATGGCTTGCCAATAGAAGAGCTGCTGTTTTTTGAGCCGTAAATTGTGGAAGTTTTGCCTGCACCGCCACTAAAACCACTACCATAAGCAGAGCTTGAAACGCCCGAAGCAGACGTTGCGCCGGCTGTAAAGCTATTGTGCTTTACAGCGACAAGTTCGCCGTCAATTTCCTCATAAAAGCGCGATGGCCTGTTACGTTTTGTTTGCCCGAACATAAAGCGAGACTCGGCGCTTGACAAATAAAGTTCTTTCATAGCCCTTGTTATACCAACATAACAAAGCCTGCGTTCTTCCTCTAGGTCTTCGTCATTGTAACGGCTCATTTCCCCGGGAAATATTCCTTCTTCCATTCCAATTATAAACACAAAAGGAAACTCAAGGCCTTTTGCGGCATGCATTGTCATCATAACAACAACATCTGTCTCTTCGTCATAGTTATCAAGGTCGCTAATAAGCGCTACTTCTTCCAAAAAGCCGTCTAGTGTGGCTTCAGGGCCTCGTTGGTCTGCATATATTTTAACGCTTGAAACAAGCTGGCCTATGTTTTCAAGGCGTGTTTTCCCCTGCTCTCCCTCTGCTTCAAGCATTTTATCATAACCAGTTGTTGTTAAAATACTTGCCACAAATGAATCAATAGGCATTGTATTAAAATTATCTGTCAATTTTTCATAAATTGACCAAAAACCTTTAATTGCGTTAAGACTTCTTGAAAGCGCAGAGTAATTTGCCGCGTTTTCTATAACATCAATCATGCTTATGTCTTCGCTCTGTGCAATTGATGAAATATTATCTATTGTTGAAAGCCCAATTTTGCGTGCAGGCTCATTTATAATTCGGCGCAAACGCACATCGTCTTTTCTGTTTACAACAACACTCATGTACGAGAGCATGTCTTTAATTTCCTTGCGGCCGTAAAAGCGAAGGCCTCCGATAATTTTATACGGTATGCCTGCGCGTGCAAAATAAGTCTCCACAGGGTTCGATTGCGCATTCATTCTGTAAAGTACAGCATGGTCTTTAAGCTTGTAGCCGTTTTTTAAATTTTCGCCTATAATACTTGCTATGTTAATCGCTTCATCGCTCTCATCTCTTGCTGTGTAGTGAAGAATTTTTTCGCCGTCGTTGCTTTTCGTCCAAAGCGTTTTGCCTTTGCGCCCAAAGTTGTTTTTTATAACGCAGTTTGCGGCGTTCAAAATATTCGACGTAGAGCGGTAATTTTCTTCAAGCCTAATTACAACAGCACCCGGGAAATGCTCTTCAAAATTTAAGATATTCTCAATTGTAGCGCCGCGAAACCTGTAAATACTCTGGTCATCATCGCCCACAACACAAATGTTGCTGTGCTTGCCTGCAAGTAAATGAACAAGCTTGTACTGTGCTACGCTAGTGTCTTGATACTCATCAACCATGATATATCTAAAGCGCTTTTGATAGTATTCAAGCACATCTGCATTGTTTTCAAGTAAGTATACAGTGTTGTAAATTAAGTCGTCAAAATCCATGGCGCCTGCTTGCTTTAGGGTTGCGGCATACGCTTCATAAATGCGTGCTACAAGCCCTTGCCTTGTGTCGCTTTGGGTATTAAGCGCTTCTTTTGGTGAAACCATCTTGTCTTTTAAACGCCCAATCGAACTTAATGCATTTTTTACAGTTATAAACTTATCGTCTATATTAAGGCGTTTGTAAATTTCTTTCAGTGTGCGCTGTTGGTCGTCGGCATCATAAATTGTAAAACTTGTTGGGAAGCCTAGCTTATCAGCGTATCTTCGCAATATTTTCACGCACATTGAGTGAAAAGTACCTGCGTTTACGTCCTCGCCCATGTTGTCGGGAAGCATTTTTGTAAGCCTGGTTTTTAGCTCCCCGGCCGCTTTATTTGTGAAAGTAATGGCTAAAATATTGTAAGGGCGTATGGGGTTAACGCTTAAAAGCCCTTGTAGGCGCCCACTAATTTTACTTTCAGTGCCGACAGTTTTCATAAGCGCTTCAAGCTCATCACAGTCTTGCTTTGTAATTTCTGTGCTTTTACATTCATCATAATAGGCACTGCCAAACTTCACCATGTTTGCTACCCTGTTTACAAGTACGGTGGTTTTTCCGCTACCTGCGCCGGCTAAAATTAAAAGTGGCCCATTAACTGTAAAAACAGCTTGCAATTGCATTTTATTTAAATTTTTATAATTATTTTCTAAGTATTTTTTTCGCAGTTCAATAAATTTTTCGTTGTGTGTTTCAGCCATTTTATAAAGTAAGTCCTTTCGTGTTTTCACTTGACTTTTTCAAATAAATATTAACTCCGATATTATACCACATTTTTCGACAAGCTTCAAACAAAAAATTAACTTTAATTAACGTTTTAATTACTAGCCACTCCGCAGAGTTTCAAAAAAGGAATAGCGTTTCGTCATTTCGAATAATATTAAAGAAAAAAGCAATATTGTAGGGGCAAACCAATGTGTACGCCCTAAAACTTAGAAAAAACTAAGTTTCAGGCTATCACACAGGGTAGCCCCTACATATTTTAAGTATTTAAAAAATAAAGTTTTTTGCGACAGGCGCAAATAATTCAAAAGCTAATTTAAATAGAAATTGCACTTGCAATGTCGAGCATGCTTGTGTCTATAACTTTTTGCATAGCAAGAGCAACAGGTATATCATAATCTACAACAGAGTCAGACTTCGTTGCCACTACCCTGTTAAAAATGCCCCTACTTATTAGCTCAACCGCATGGAAGCCCATTCTGCTAGCTGTTACACGGTCACGCAGTGACGGTGCACCGCCGCGCTGAACATGCCCTAAAACAGTAGCACGAGCGTCAATGTCTGTTCTCTTTTGTATTTCGTCGGCTAAGTCAGAGGCTCTGCCAACACCCTCTGCAATTATAATAATAAAGTGTTGTTTGCCTGTTTTTTGCGTTTTTTGCATTTTTGAAACTATATCGCGGTCAATATCGTGTGGCACTTCAGGTATAAGCGTTACAAGTGCACCGCAAGCTATACCTGTGTTAAGCGCAATGTAACCTGCACTTCTGCCCATAACTTCAACAACACTGCACCTGTCGTGGCTTTGTGTTGTGTCGCGCAGTTTATCAATCATTTCAACTGCTGTGTTCATAGCAGTGTCAAAACCTATTGTATAGTCGCTACAAGCAATGTCGTTGTCAATAGTGCCCGGTATGCCAATACACGGTATGCCCTGTGCCGCAAGGTCTTTAGCACCGCGGAAAGAACCGTCACCGCCTATAACCACAACACAGTCTATACCGTGTTGTCGGCAAGTTTCGGCAGCTTTAACTTGCCCTTCAAGCTTAATAAACTCAAGGCAACGTGCGGTGTAAAGAATTGTGCCGCCCCTGTGAATTATCTCAGAAACGCTTCTCAAGTTCATGTCTACAATTTCATTTTCAATTAGGCCGTTGTAGCCGTGCTTTATGCCTTTTACTTTATAGCCTTTTGACAACGCCGAGCGAACAACAGCGCGAATTGCGGCGTTCATGCCGGGTGCATCGCCACCGCTTGTTAAAACGCCAATTGTCTTTATTGTATTACTCATACTTAAATCCCCTTCAAATAACTTTATAACTTTAAAAAAAATTTACACTTATATATAATTGTAACATAGCCGCCACAATTTATAGCATAACTATTTACTTTTTAAGTTTATAACAAAATAATAACAAAGTCAATAAAAAACATTCTTTAAACATGTAAACAATAAGTTAAGAAAATATAGATTATTAAAAAAATGTCGAAATTTGAGCAAGTTTTTTAATTTATATATTGACATGTTAGCAATATCAACATAAAATTAATGTAAGGTTTTTTATTTGCGCTTTTTAAGGTTATGCATATGTTTTGTGCAGCCCGGCAATTGCCTGGCAGAAAGGATTTGGTTTTCATGAAATCACAAAATTATTATTATGATGAGATAATGAACTTGCACGGGTTAAACGAAATAAAAGAAATGATAAAAAAATGGAATACAATTTTAATGAATTTGCAAAGCAAAAGTGAGAATGTACCTATTTTATTGCCAAATTTATTTTTAAAAAGCAAGGCAGGCGCCGGAAAGAGTAAATTTTTAGAGCTTATAAGTGAATATTTATATAACACAGGCTGTATGCCTTTTTATGGCAATGTGAAATTTTTTGAGTTTTTTTTAGAATATTGCCCACAAAATGGTGAAATGCGTGAGATTAACAGGTTTGCCCAGCAACTTAAAAATGCAGCAGGCTTTCGAAATGAGTTTAAAGGCGTTGTTGCTATTGACATTACAGAATGGGCCGGCCATGTTAATGAAGACAATTTTATTACTTTTTTAGAATATCTGGCTATTATTGACGCGAATGTTTGCATTGTATTTATAGAGAATGGTTTTGACGAGGTGGCACTTGCACAAGCCGAAAAAGTACTTAACTCTTTTTGCAGAATAAGAAGTGTTGATTTCTTCTACCCCGACAGCTTAGAATTTGCAAATTATTGCTTAGAGCAATTTAAAAAATACAACTTAAGTTTTGATGATTCAGCTTTAAGTGTTTTAAATGAAAGCATAGAAAAACTTATGCAGTCCGGCTATTTTTACGGCTACAAAACAATAAATAGGCTTTGCCTTGATATTGTGTTTGAGCTTGGCTCTGACAAACAGATTAAAAACGGCAAGGTTAGCGAAAAACATTTGATAGATTTTGCAAAAGACAGCGACTTTATTAACAACATTTGCACAGTTAAAAAAATAACTCGCATAGGTTTTGGGGGTGTTGAATAATGAACTTTGATAAATATAAATTTTCAAAATATTTTGCGGCAAGCAATGAATCACGCTGGGCAGACAAAAGTGAAATTATTTCAGGTTGCGATAAACTTGAACTTGGTGACGATAATTATAGCTGTGCCGGCTTACCAATGATTAACGACGGAAAAACAGCGTACGTTGATGACAGAGACAATCACAGCTTAATTTTCGGCTCTACGGGAAGTAAAAAAAGCCGCTTGTTTGTAATGCCTACGCTTCGCTTTTTAATTGGCGCAGGCGAATCGTTCATTGCCACTGACCCTAAGGGTGAGCTGTATGAGCGCACAAGCGGTGCGGCAAAAGCAGCTGGTTATAACGTTGTTGTGCTGAACTACCGAGATTTAAACCACAGCGATTGTTGGAACCCGTTTGCAGTTCCATATAAGTTGTACCACTCGGGTGACAAGGAAGCTGCTATTTCAAGACTTAACGACTTTATTAATGCCATATCAGAAAAGCACGAGAAAACGACTAATGATGTTTTCTGGATAAATGCCGCCAAAAGTGTTGCTCTTTCAATTGTTATAACAATGCTTGAAGTGTGCAGTTTTGAAGAGTGCAACTTGAAAACGTTCACGCGTTTTTGCGTGGAGTTTGCAAAAGGTGTAACAGATAAAGTTTCAATAAAGCTTTACAATTTAGAAGAAGATGACATAATAAAAAACTATTTGTTCGACCTTATGCAGCTTGTGCCTCCGGACAGTATTGCAAGGCTTAATTACGACGGAATTGCAGGCTCCAGCGACAAGGCAAAAGGCGATGTGCAATCGATGTTATTTACTGTTATAGGCGTGTTCTTGACACAGGAAGCGCTTTTGAAAAACATGAGCATGACAAGCTTCGATATTGACTCAATAGGCACAAAGAAAACTGCGCTTTACCTAATAGTGCCCGATGAGCGCACAAGCTACCACTTTATTGCTACAACATTTATAAAACAGTGCTATGAGCTTTTAATAATAAAAGCTCAAGAGCATGAAAACCGCCAGCTACCCGTTCGCGTTAACTTTGTGCTTGATGAATTTGCTAATATACCAAAAGTGCCCGACATGCCTGCCATGATTTCAGCGGCGAGATCTAGAAACATACGCTTTTTCCTTGTGCTTCAAAGTATGCACCAAATGCGTGAAAAATACGGTGAAGACGCAGAAACAATTAAAGGCAACTGTGAAAACTGGGTGTTCCTTGCAAGCAAAGAGCTACATTTGTTAAAAGAAATAAGCGACCTTTGCGGCCAAACTTCACAGCAGCTTGAAACTACAACAGAAAAGCAACCGCTTATTTCTATATCGCAGTTGCAACGTTTAAACAAAGTTCGCGGTGAAGCTTTGATGTTCTGTGGGCGTCAATATCCGTTTATTTCAGAGATGGCCGACATTGATGATTGCGATTTCAAAAAATACCCCTGCCTAGAACTTGAAACAATTAAAATGGGCAAAATGGTTAGTGCAGGGCCGAGAGATATTTTAAACAGAATTTTAGACGAAAAACAAAATATGCCATACGCCGAAAAGACAATTAATTTCTTCGAGCGCGACGAAAATGGTGCATATGTGCTTAAAGAAAGCGAAGATTATGACGAAGATGAATACGACTATGAAGATGAGCCCGAATACTATGGAGAGGGCGAAGATTTAAATAGCGATGACACAATAATTGAAACACCGAAAAGCTGGAATGACTACGACGAAGAATTTGAAGACTGGCTAAGCGACGATACAAAAGACGACGAACAACTTAACGGTGATAGTAGTGACGATGCAAAAATTGTTTCCTCGCCTGAAATGGAGCGCATTTTCTCGAATAAAAAAAGTGATGATGAACCACCAAGCTTTGGCACTTTTAAAGGTGATGGAAATAACGACAGCACTTTTAACGAAAATATAGACGATGAAAATTACCCACCAATTGAAGTTGCCGTGCACCCTATTTACAACGAGATTAAAAGCAAAGACATACACATAGGAAACTACTATGATATAATGGAAAATGACGACGGTGAAATTCTTATTGTAATGGGTTATGAGGGTGTAGGCTCAGAGAACAGCCCCAAAAACAGAAAACTTTACTACGACGGGCAAGAACACGCAATTTTTGTAAGCGATGATACAAACCCAATAATTTGCGACTATGTAGCCCCGGGAATACGTAATAACTTGCATAACATAGACGAAATTTTATTTGCGTTTATTAAAAAAGGCGACAACGGAGACGACGAAGAGGACAATTCACGCATATCGGCAGAGTTTATGGTGCCTGTTGAGCAAATGAAAAATATATCAAAAGTTGCGCAATATATAATTAATTTGCAAAATGAAGATTAATGCAAAAATTCGCACTAAAAAGCTTGCAATAACACTAAAAATTAGATATACTATAATGTATTGAATTAAAACAGAACGGAGATATATTTAACATGAGTTTTTTATCCACAACATCATCGGCCGGTAGCCTTGGCTTTTCTTTAATTTCTATTGTATTAATGCTAGGCCTACTTTACCTGTTTATGCTACGCCCACAGCAAAAGAAAGAGAAAAAGGCAACAGAAATGCGCAACTCAATAGAAGTTGGCGACGGTGTTACAACTATTGGCGGCGTTATTGGCAGGGTTGCTTCAATTAAAGAAGATTCTTTCGTAATTGAAACAGGTGCAGACCGCGTGAAATTGCGCTTTAAACGCTGGGCTATTCAAGAAGTTGAAAAACTTACAATTGATAGTACTGCTGATAAAAGCAAAGATAAAGCAGGGCAAGATACAAAAGGCACAAAAAGCACAAGCAAATAAAAATTAATTATTGTTTTATTTAAAACAATATGGTATTAAATAAATACCTCCGCGCATATTATACTAATGTTTAGTATTAATTTAATGCGTGGAGGTGTTTTTATAATGAAATCAAATTCAAGTTGTTTTCAAAAAAAGAATGTAAAAGGTAAGGTTTTTCATTTAATTTTATCTTTGCTAATAGGTTTTGCGGCTTTTACGGCTATTATGTGTGTAAGTGCACTTGTAATGTGCAACGTTGATGTTCCGCTTAACACTTTGTCATCTATTTCAATGCTTGCAATTTGTGCATCTGTGTTTGTTGCAGGTATGGTGCTTGCAATGTTAGAGAAAAAACGCGGCCTAATTTATGGCGCACTAATGGGCGTTTTTACTTTTGTTGTTATTTGGCTCGCAGGTATTATTAACGGTGGTGTTCTATTATCTCACCTTGCTGTAATTAAAGCTTTTTCAATAATATGTTCCGGTGCTTTCGGCGGTTTTGTTGGGGTTATAAAAAGCGAAAGTAGGCGCAAAATTAGGTAGTTCAAGCACTGCATAGATAGTGTGTACGTAATATTTATAATACATAAAAAGGAAGTTTAAAAAATGAAAATAGGTTTTATCGGTTTTGGCAACATGGCAAAGGCCATAGCAGGCGGCATTATAAAAACAAATTGTGTTCAAAGTAGCGAGCTTTGTGCTTTTGATATACAAGACACAGCAATGCAAAGTGCAAAAAGCCTTAATATTAAATTTATGGCAAGCATAAGTGAAGTTACAAGCGCTTCTGAGTTCATTTTTTTGTGTGTAAAGCCACAGAACTTTACAGACGTTTTAAGCGAAATGAAAGCCAATATAACACCGCAAAAAAAGGTGCTTACAATTGCCGCCGGCATAACAATTGATAATATTGAAAGCGTTCTTGGCGAAATAGGTGTTATACGTGCAATGCCTAACACTCCCCTACTTCTTGGGTGCGGAACTGTTGCGCTTTGCAAAAACAACTTGCTAAGCGATGATGATTTTAGTTTTGTGAAAAACATATTTGAAAGTGTTGGCAGTGTTTATAATTTACCCGAAAGCAAATTTAACGAGGTAATTTGTGTAAGTGGCTCGTCCCCTGCTTTTGTGTACCTTTTTGCAAAAACAATAAGCGAGTTTGCAGCAAGTAGCGGCATGGACTACGACACCGCCATGGCAATGTTTTGCGACACTATGAAAGGCGCCGCAGAAATGCTTACAAAAACAGATTACAGCGCCGATGAGCTTATAAAAATGGTATCATCAAAAGGCGGAACAACAGTTGCGGCGCTTGAAGAGTTTGAAAAAACAGGCTTGACAAATAGCTTGAACTTAGGGCTTAAAGCGTGCTTAAACAGGGCTAAAGAACTTAGCTTGTAAGTTTATATAATATATTTATGTGTAAAATAAAATTGTAGGGGCGGTTCTGTGTAAATGCTTGCCCGAAACCTTGGATTTACCATTGATTTCGGGCAAACACACAGGAAACCGCCCCTACAATTTTTGTGCCCTTTTGTGAAATATAAAAATTATGCACAGCACTTTATTTTGCTATATTTTTTCTGCCACTTACTTAAAAAATTATTTACCCAAATACGTTTTAATAATTGTCAAATACTCATCAGGGTAAAAACCAATTTCGCCGCTAAAACGTGTTAATGCAATAAGTCCACCGTCAATTTCATCAATTGATGCAAGCATTTCTGCGTTATCAACTTTTAAACCGCCGCCGTAAATAACAGGCATGCCGCCTGTTTGCTCTTTAACAAAACGTGCAATTTTTTCAATATATGGTTTATCAGCAGGCGTTTTTCCGGGGCCAATGCTCCAAATAGGCTCGTAAGCAATAACAACACTGCTTTTGTCAACGCCGTTAAGCCCTGTTGAAAGCTGTTTTCCCAAAACGTCTTGCCAGTTTTCTTGCTCTTCGCTAGTTTCACCAATGCAGTAAAGCACTTTAAGGCCTGCGCCTTGTGCCGCTTTAATCTCTTCGTTTAAAATTTGGTTAACAAATTCTTTGTCATTTATCCCTGCAAAGTTTAAAATACCAAGTTTATCGGCACGCTCTTCACAGTGGCCTATAATAGTAGTGTTGCAGCCCATTTCAACTGCGCTGTTTGCTGTGCGCTGTGAAGTGAAAGCCCCAAAATTGCCGCCCACTGCCGTGTCGGCACGGTGCACAGCCTGGCAGCCTACATTAATAGGCGAGCCGCTGTTTTTTGCCTGAACTGCGCTTATAAGGTGTGCCTCGGGCATATACATGCTAAAAGAAACTTCACCTTCACTGTATTTTTTTAATTCGTCTTGTGTGTTTTCAATTATAAATTTTGCCCAGTCTTTCATTGGTGCAAGCCTGTTAATGCCGCCTTTATCAGGTGAAATATCGAACCTTTTTAAGTTTAAACAAATGTGTTTCATTTTAAATTATCTCCTTTTCTATTTTAATATATATTTTGTATTTCTTTTTTATTTTTGTGTTATTTAATTAGTAGCGTTGAAGTCACGTTCGAAGTAACATTCAAGATCACATTCACAAAAGTAAAATTTTAAGCTATTTAATAAAAATAGTTTAATTTTCAAAATTAATTACAACTTTTAAATAATCTTCAGGTTTATCTATAATTTTGTTTAGTATATCTTCAGTTTGTGCAACAGTTATAAACTGTGTTAAAAATAAATCAACGGGTAAAAAGCCGCTATTAATAAGCTCCATACAAATTGGGAACTTGCCGCTTGAATTACGTGATGTGCGAATTGTAAGCTCTTTTTGCATACATTTTATAGTGTTAATTAAAACAGGCTCTTTTGGCCAGCCCACAAGAACAATATTTGCGCCATAAGCGCAGTACATATGTATATCAAGCAAAATAGGTGGTGCACCTGTGCAGTCAATAACAACATCTGCAAGTTTTCCGCCCGTTACTTTTTCAACGTACGCTAGAAGTTCACCGTCTTTTGAATTATAAACATGCTCAAAGCCCATTTTTTTTGCCATGTCAAGGCGCTCTTGAATAACATCTACAATAATAGGTGTGCCACCTAAATGCTTTACTGAAAAACCTGCCATTAAACCTATAACACCACTGCCGAATATAAGGCAAACGTCGCCTTTTTTTGTGTAGCCTTGTGTTGCAGCTTGCATACCTATTGTAAACGGCTCTGTAAGCACGGCTTTTTCCTCAGTCATTCCACCGGGCACTTTGTGCAAAAGGCGCACAGGGTGGCTAAAATAATCGCTCATCATTCCCACTGTGTGCACACCGCAAACTTTAATTTGTGTGCAGTTGCCTGTTTCGCCTTTAACACATTGGTGGCATGTGCCGCAAGATATATATGGTTCAATTGTTACAAAGTCGCCCTTTTTTAGGCCTTTTTCATTTTCTTCTATTTCTTCAATATAGCCAACACCCTCATGCCCAAGGCCAATTATGGGGTATTTAGCAGTTGGGTTCTTGCCATAAAAAGCGCCTGTGTCACTGCCACAAATTCCATTGTACTTTAGTTTTATTAAAGCATGGTTTTTTTGCAATGTGGGTTTTTCAACTTCGTCAATGCTAACTTTTTTCGGCTCTGATAAATTAATCTGTCTCATTTTTGCAATTCCTTTCATTTAGCCTTTTGGCAGTAGTTAAATTATATAAATTTTGGCAAATTAAATATAACATACACTGGTGTGTATTGTCTGTAAAAAAACATCAGGCATCGAAATATTTATTTTTTCAGAAGCCTGAAGTAATTAACTATTAAATATTAACATTAATAAAACAATATGTCAATGCCCGTCGCTTGTTATACAGCGTCAATTCAATTAAAATTACAGGTTATCTCTATTGCGCCATTCTTGCCAAAAAGCAAAGTTTCAAATAACTCTTGCGATGTTTTTTCACTTAAAAACGTCGCGCAATAGTTGTAGTGTGCACGTTCTTTTTCAAAGTCCATTGAAAAAACACCGTTTTCTATATTTTCATTAATGCTTGCAAACATATAAGTCATAGTTTGCACAAAAAGTTCTTGCTCGCTCATTTTAGCTTCAGCGAGCTGTGCACTTACATCAACCTTGTTATACTTTATTATATTAAAAGAAATGTTAATATCATACCAATTGTATGTTTTATGCACTGTAAAAAGCATTTTGTATTCTCGATTATCATGCTTTTCATTATTGTAAACAGATTTTATGGTAACTAAGCCATCGTGCTCTGTTACGTCATATAATAAGCCGTTCTTTTTAAGAGTTTCACAGTAATTTTCAACAGCAATTTGTGCATTCTTTTCATTACTTTCAGTATTGCCTTGGTTTAAACACGCTATTTTAAACGCCTGTTCATTGCTATTCAAAAATTTTTTCAACTTTTCATAACTATACGTGTTATTCTTTAAAATTTCCATTAGCGAATAAAGCTGCCCTACACGCTGAACAAAGGCAAAAATTACAGCAATCATTGCTTCTTCGCTTACTTCCTGGTAATGCAAATGGCGGCAATGGCTATAATCAAAAAAGCCCGTTATTTTTGAATAGTAAAAAACTCCTGAGAAAAAGCCTATATTTTGCGCACTGTTTAAAAAGCAGTTAATAAAGTTTGATGTTAAATCTAAAAGTTCTGCCGTCATGTACTCTACATCAATATCTTCAAAGCTATAACCTAAGCGAAAAAACGGGTTTTCGTCGTCGTACCATAAATCCAGCTCAAATTCATTGTGCACTTCATAGCTTTTATGGCTAAACTTTATAAAAGTGCTCTCTTCATCTTCATCATCTGTGTAAAAATGAAAATCATTTGCTTTCAGCGCACTATTGATTATGTTTAAAACATGTTCACTAGCTTTTTTGCTATTAATATCACCGTTTAACATTTAGTAACACCTTTCAATATTATATGGCACTGCCAAATAACTTAAGCTAATAATTTAGCTTTTCAATTCTCTCACGCAGTAACGTTTTACAGCGCCGCAAATTTGCTGCACTTTTTCCATCATCCATTATAAGCTCGCTGGCTGGTAGTGGCTCGCCGTAAATTACAATTGCTTTTCTAATTGGCAATATTTTGCCCTTTTTATATATTATTTTACACGGTACCATGTCCACTTCTGCCTGTGCCGCTATTACAAATGCGCCGGATTTAAATTTCAAAAGTTCGCCCGTTTTGCTACGTGTTCCCTCCGGGAAAATTAACGCAGGGTGGCCTTTTTTAACTTTGGCTATTATTTTTTCAAGCACTTTCATGTCGCCTGCTCCCCTATTAATAGCCACAGCACCAACAGAATTAAATAGCTGCGTAAGAAGCGGAATTTTAAAAAGCTCTTCTTTGCCTAAAACAAAAACCCTTTTAAAGGTGGGTATGCCCAAAATTGTAAAAACAGGGTCAAGTGCAAAAGTATGGTTAGGCGCAATAATATAGCCTTTGCCCTTTGGCAAATTTTCTCTGCCAATAACTTTCAACCTATAAATAGGCCAAAATATTACCGCTGCAAGTGATTTCATAAATATATACCATAAATTAAAAGACATTTTGTCCGCCCTTCTGAATATCGGCATACCGCAAAAATTAAACAATAATGCCGATGTGCGTTAAATATGGAGGTGTTGACAAACAAAGACTTTGCCGACGCTTTTTGTGAAGGCGACTTTGTCAACACCTCCAAATATATTAAGTACCTAGTTTATTTTTAATTACATCAAGCAAAACATTGTACGACTTTTCAAATGTATTGCCTGTTGTGTCAACCAAAATGGCGTCATCGGCACACTTTAGTGGTGCGGCGCTTCGTTTAGTGTCGTTTTCATCGCGTGTTATTACGTCTTTTAAAACGTCGTCAAACTTTACATTTTCGCCGCGTGCAACAAGTTCTTCATATCTTCTCTGCGCCCTGTCCTCGGGCGTTGCTGTTAAGAATATTTTTACATTGGCATTAGGTAAAATAACAGTGCCTATGTCTCGCCCGTCCATTAAAACGTTGCTCTTTGTTGCAAGGTTTCTTTGTGCCTCTAGTAAGAATTCTCGCACACAAACGTGTGCTGAAACGTCAGACGCCGCCATAGACACCGACGGGGTGCGAATAAGCCCGGACACGTCCTCACCGTTTAAAAACATGCGCTGTTCAGCGTCTACATAGCGCAAGTCTAAATCAATTTCGGGTAATAGTTTTTCTATTAACTGTGCATTTTTAGTGTCAGTATTAGTGCGAAGAACATAAAGGCCTATTGTGCGGTACATTGCGCCTGTGTCTACATAAATATAGCCAAGTTCTTTTGATATTTTACGTGACAACGTGCTTTTTCCTGCACCTGACGGGCCGTCTATTGCAATAGAAATCATAATAATGCTCCTTTGTTATAATTGTTTTATATATTGTAATTTTCAATTGTTCGCTTTTTATGCTGTGGCTATTTAATTATTGGCCGCTACTGCCGCAACATGCCCCGTTGCAAACGCAATGCCAAGGTTATAGCCGCCGGTGTAAGCGTCCACATCAATAACTTCACCTGCAAAATACAGCCCTTCGCACAGTTTGCTCTCCATTGTTTTTGGGTTAATTTCTTTCGTGCTAACGCCACCCGATGTT
Source organism: uncultured Bacteroides sp. (assembly GCA_964369785.1). Lineage (GTDB taxonomy): Bacteria > Bacillota > Clostridia > Oscillospirales > Ruminococcaceae > Ruthenibacterium. The sequence goes on along the minus strand of CAYJHA010000022.1, from coordinate 3,005 downwards.
ATAACAGCGTGCTCCAAATCACCTTTGCTTTTAATTTTTATTGGGAACGCTTTCATAAGCTTTAACAACTCATCGCGCTCTTTTCGCGTTATTTGGTTAATTTGTTTGTTTGCGTTAATGCCCCAAACTTCAATAACAGGCTCTCTCATTGAGGCAGGCAAAAGTTTTGTTAAACAGTTTGCTGCTTCTTTTTTGCTCATAAGCGCAAAATCTTCATCAATGCGCTTTGCTAAAACCTCGTTTGAAAGTGCCGGCTTTGTGTCAATTGTAACTGCGTAACTTTTACGCGATATATCATTTATATGTGCACTTGCGCTTAATACAAGCGGGCCAGATAGCCCAAAATGGGTAAAAAGCAGTTCACCTTGCTCTTTAAAAATAGGTTTGCCGTTTTCAAGCAGTGTAAGCGCAACATTACGAAGAGACAGCCCTGTCATTTTTTTGCATATATTGCCGTTTTCTACTAGCGAAACAAGGCTAGGCTCCGGTGTAATTATAGTGTGCTTTGCCTGTTTTGCAAGCTTATAACCATTGCCCGTGCTACCGGTAACGGGGTAAGAAACGCCGCCGCAAGCTACAATTATATTTTTTGCCGCAATTGTTTTGCCGTTTTGAAGCAAAACGCCACGCACTTTTATTTGCGCTTGCTTGCTGGTTGAACTCTTAACTTTCCCCTGCGCAGGTAATTGTATAGCCTCATCAACTGCTCCTTGCGGCGCACTATTAACCGCACTTTCATCAATTATTAAAGATTTAACCGCACTGCCATACATGAATTTTGCACCGCTTGCACGCTGTATTAGTGCGTTTAATATATGCTGTGCTTTGTCGCTTTTAGGGAAAACGCGCCGCCCTCGCTCTGTTTTTAGTGGCACATTCAGCTCGTTTTCAAATAAATCCATAACAAAAGCGGGTGGGCATGCTTGTAAACACGAGAATAAAAAACGTGGGTTTCTTCGCACATTTTGAAGAAATTCATCGACAGTGCAATTGTTTGTAACATTGCAGCGCCCTTTGCCTGTTATAAGCAATTTCGCACCGGCAGAAGGTTTTTTCTCTATTACAACAACAGATTTTCCATTGTTAATTGCAGTGCCTGCGGCAAAAAGCCCTGCCGCACCTGCACCAATAATTAAAACGTCATAAACATCAGGCACGTTTTGCCCTCCATTCTTTTATGGCCAAAACGGCACCATTACAGCAGAACATAACAAGTGCAACTTGTGCAGCGCATAAATAAGGCATACGCCCTACCGAATTACTAAACGATGTTACAAACATATATGCCACTATTAAGCAGCGCAAAATTACAGCAAGCAAAAGCCCTGCTTGAGCCCACCATATAATTTTATTTTCCCATTCTTTGCTTGCAAAAGTTGCACCCATTGCTATTTTTACATTTTTTAACTGAAAAATAAGTGCAAAAACAAATGACACACACATAAAAGCCGCAATAAAAATTCTAATTGCATTAAAAGCAAAATAGGCAATGTTTTGAAGTGGTGAATAATATGCAAAGTCAGTGTACGGCTGTGCAGAAGTGTTCGCACTCTCAAGCAAAAATGTTTCGTAGTCTATTTTCTCTTGCGGTGTCGCAATTGATATTTTTTCAAAAGACGGCTCACACTCTGTATAAACTAACATTCTTCCTAGGTTTATTGCACTTTCTAGAAAAACCGGTGGCAAGTACTCTATTTTAAACGGCATAAGCGTTCCTGAAATTTCGTTATTTGCACCTATAAGCTCCCCTGAGTCACACAATGTGTTAATTGTTTTAGCAAGGTTTTCGTAATATTCTTGCGCCTCTATTGCGCTGTCTGCGTAGCCTGCGTCATAAACTGCATTGCGCAGTGCCCAGTAAAAGCCGCCTGCCGGATATTCGCCTGTTTGCAGTGCGCCGTAATTGTTTAGTATAAACTCACCTTGCAAGTGCATTGCAACATCGTGAAATTCAGGCACAGCCTCACCTACCGCTTCAATTGCCGCGCTTGAAACAGGCACAGTGTCAATTTGCTCTAGGCTTTCGTCCATGCTAACACGCATAAGTGCACCGCATGCATCGTTAAATTCAGCGCTTGTAAAATCGCTAACGGTAAAACGCCCATAATATGTTAAATTTACAAAGCTTAAAACTAGCGAGCAAACAATTAATATTATATAAGGAATAAGCTGTGCAAACAGCACAAGTATTTTTTCACGTAAAATAGTTTTATTTTTTATAATAAAGAAAACTGTTACAATTGTTGCCGGAATGCAAAACACCAAAAACCACGCGCCGTCTTCCCTGTTTAAAAATGAAGCGGCAAGCCCAAGCGCCGCTATTACTGCGCTTAATAAAGACTTTTTAGCCGGCAATTGCGCACGAAGTGCAAGCCCTATAAAACCTGCAAACAAAAGCAGAGCAAGCGCGTTTGTAATGTTGTCTCTATACACTCTTAGCTGAACGGCCGCTGCTGTTTGCACTGGGTTAAAAACAAGCACAAAAAGCATTAGTAACTTTGCGAAATTGCTTCTTAAAACAGGCGCTGTGGCATAAACGGCACACAAGCACGCAACAACATATAAAAGCTGGCCACCTAGTAAATATGGCACATTCAAAACATGTAAAAGTGCAAGCCACACAGAAAAAAGCGGGTATTTGCTTAGAGTAAGCCAGTTATACGGCCCAAGCCACTGCCCATTTGTTATGCTTACAGCGGCCTCAAAAAGCAGCTCGTCGTCAATGGGTGCGGCACCCGGTGAAATATATATCATTTGGAATGATGATAGCAGTAATTTCAAAGCAATTATAGCAATTGCAAAAACAAAAAACATTTTAGGCGTAAAATCAGTATATTTATTAAAATTGACAAATAGCCTTTGCCCAAAATGCTTTTTCATATTTTTGGTATTTCCTTTCGTGATTAGTTTTAAATATTAATTTCAACTTATTAAAACATTTCATAACTTTTTAAAGTTTTTCAACTTTTTCAACAAGGTATTTTTGCTGTTTTACAATTATATCA
>CAYJHA010000021.1:0-23316 GCA_964369785.1 uncultured Bacteroides sp. | reverse complement strand
TGTCTCATCTGACAAAAATTTTGCTCTAGTTTTTGTAAAGTCTTTGTTTGTCAACGGCTCCACATAGGTTCGCCCCTACGTTATTGTTTATTATAACAATTAACCGGCTAAAGAGCTCTCAATTTCGTCAGCTACTGTCTCTGCATTTTCATCAATAACAAGTATGAAAGCGCCGTCTTGTGCTGTGCGTAAAACAGCATTTTTAGCTATTTCGTATTGGTCGGGCAAGTAGTTTTCAAATTCTGCTTGCTTTGCCGCTATAAAGCTTTGCAAGCTTGCTTCCACAGCGTCTTCACTGCCGCTTGTCGGGTAAAAAACACCTGTTGCATAAGCGTGAATGTTCATTAAAGACACACTAATGGCGTAAGCGTCGCAGCTGGCATAATCTATGCCTGTAATTTGCATTAATGCGGCTGTTTCGCTGTCAATGCTTTCTTGTGGCGCTTGCATGGGGTTGTGCAAGTAAGTTGCCGTTTCGCCTGCCGCACCTGCCATTACAGGAAAAGCCTCGTTCTGCTCGTCTACACGTGCGTTTACAATTGCGTCTGTAAGCGCTTGCGGTGTGGCAGCGCTTGCTGTGCTTTCGCTCTCTTCACCGCCGTCTTCGCCCTGCGTGCTTTCGGTGGTGCTTGTGTCCGCTGTGCTATCAGCGTCAGGTGTGCTGCTGCTTTCAGTGCACGATGCAAACATAAATATTGCACATAAAGCCGCTAATAATAATGTTAAGTTCTTTTTCATAATTTATTACTCCTAAAATTTTATTAACTTGTAAATTCACTTTTTAATTAACTATCACTTTTTGTTTTTGCACCACGTGTTTTGCACATGGCTACTTTTTAAAGGTGTTTACGTTTATAGTATTTACAAAAGTAATCACAGTTATTATACATACTTTTCAACAAAGCAAAATATTGCAATAAATGCAAAAAAATATAAAACCCTCGAATTATCGAGGGTTTTATATTATAGAGGGGTGGGAAAGTATAAATAAATGTGAAATATGTTAATTTATGGTCTAAGTATATCATTTTTTATTTATTTGTCAAATAAAAAAATTGCAAAATATTTAATAAAAGTATTTACATATAGGTAAAAACTTTATATAATTAATATAAAGCTACATTTATTGAAATTAATTTAAGAAAATTAAATAAATTGAAATTTGCACTTAAAAACATTTGCTATTTTGTGTTTAAAGCAAGGGCTTTTTAGCAGAATTACGGCTAAAGTAAAAAAACAACACAACAGCGGCAAAAAAATTACAGGAGCGATATATGGACGATTTAGACAAAAAAATACTTGAACTTTTGGCACACGACGCACGAATGACAGTGAAAGACATTGCGCATAAAATTTCACTTACAAGCCCTGCCGTAAGCCAGCGAATTAAGCGCATGGAAGATACAGGCGTGATAAAGGGATACACAGTAGTTTTAGGCGATAATAAGGCTAAAAAAAACATATCGGCAATTGTGTGCATAGCGTTGCAGCCAAAAGACAAAGACAAGTTTTTTGAGCTAATAGAAAAAAACAAGCATGTTCGCCGCTGTTTTCACGTTACGGGCAATTACAGCTACATATTATATGTCAACTGCCTTAATATGGCGCAAATTGAAGAAATTATAAACGAATTTCAACAGCTTGGGCAAACAAATACCCAAATTGTAATGTCAACGGCTGTTGACAGGTTTGTGGATTATAATTTCTTGTTTGAGAAATAATTTTTCTTGACGAAACACCCCAATAAGCGTAAAATAGTATAGATATATTATATAGTGTGGACGCTCGTGCCCACACTATTAAATAAAAATAATGATAAGCGCACCGCTTTAGAACAGGAGCTGTTTAAATTGAAAAACAACGACAAAAACATGGAGCAAATTGTAAACCTTTGCAAAAACAGAGGTTTTGTGTACCCCGGCAGTGAAATATACGGTGGCCTTGCCAATAGTTGGGACTTTGGGCCCCTTGGTGTAGAGTTTAAAAACAACGTTAAAAAAGCATGGTGGAAGAAGTTTGTACAAGAGTCTAAACACAACGTGGGGCTTGACAGTGCTATTTTAATGAACCCACAAACATGGGTAACAAGCGGCCACGTGGGCGGCTTTTCTGACCCATTGATGGACTGTAAATCTTGCCGCTCTCGCCACCGTGCTGACAAGCTTATAGAGGACATGGGCGGCAAAGCAGAGGGCATGAGCTTTGAGGAAATGAGCGCTTTTATAAAGGAAAACAACATATCGTGCCCTGAGTGCGGCAGTAAAGATTTTACGGACATTCGTAAATTTAACCTAATGTTTAAAACTTTCATGGGCGTTACGGAAGACGCGAAAAATGAAGTGTATCTGCGCCCTGAAACGGCGCAAGGCATATTTGTTAACTATGCAAACATACAGCGCTCAACACGCAAAAAGCTGCCGTTTGGCGTGTGCCAAGTGGGCAAATCTTTCCGCAACGAAATTACACCGGGCAACTTTATTTTCCGCACCAGAGAGTTCGAGCAAATGGAACTTGAGTTTTTCTGCAAGCCCGACACAGACCTTGAGTGGTTTTACTATTGGAAAGATTACTGCGTAAACTTTTTGAAGAGCCTTAACATGAAAGAAGAAAACATGCGCCTGCGTGACCACGAGAAAGAGGAGCTGTCGTTCTACTCGAAAGCAACGACGGATATTGAGTACCTGTTCCCGTTTGGCTGGGGCGAGCTTTGGGGCATAGCAGACAGGACTAATTACGACTTAGGCCGCCACCAAGAAGAGAGCGGCAAGAGCCTTGAGTATTTCGACACTGAGACAAACGAGCACTATGTGCCGTATGTTGTTGAGCCAAGCCTTGGGGCAGACAGGGTTACACTTGCATTTTTATGTGAGGCGTACGACGAAGAAGTGGTAGACGAGGCGAAAAACGACACGCGTGTTGTAATGCGTTTCCACCCTGCGCTTGCGCCGTTTAAAGCGTGCGTGTTGCCGCTTAGCAAAAAACTTGGCGATAAAGCAGAAGAAATACGCGCAGAGCTGTCAAAATACTTCATGGTAGATTATGATGAGGCGGGCTCGATAGGCAAACGCTACCGCCGCCAAGACGAGATTGGCACACCATTTTGCGTAACTGTTGACTTTGAGACTGTTGGCGACGGCGAAAAAGCCGCAGATAACTGTGTAACAGTGCGCGAGCGCGACACAATGAGCCAAGTGCGCATACCTATTGAACAGCTTCGCGCTTATATTGAAGAGCGCATAGTGTTTTAATAGGCTTATATAAAGCGGTAATTGGTAAAGTTAACTAGCGCTTAGCGTATTAAAAAGGAGAAAGCCTTGATTTGGACTGACATAAAAATTTGTGTACCTGCGCAATATGCAAGCAATGCTGAAAATGTTGCACACGGCATTGCGCAGGGTGGCATTTACGTTGAGGACTACCGCGACATGGAAGCACAGGTGCTTGAAATTGCGCATATAGACCTTATAGACGAAGAGCTTTTGAAAAAAGACAGGGACAGCGTAATTGTGCACATGTACATGTCTGAAGAGGAGAACATAGCACAAATTTTGCACTTAGTGCAAGACAGAATGACGCGCGAAGAAGTGCCGTTTACAATTGAGACAGAAGGCTTAAAACAAGAGGACTGGGAAAAAGGCTGGAAAGCGTTTTACCACCCTATTGAGATAGGCAAACGGCTTGCAGTTGTGCCAAGTTGGGAGCAGTACAGCACCGAAAGGGTGAAAATTACACTAGACCCAGGCATGGCTTTTGGCACGGGCACGCACGAAACAACTGCTTTGTGCCTTAATGTGCTTGATAATTTAGTTAAAGGCGGCGAAACGGTGCTTGATATAGGCACGGGCAGCGGCATTTTAGCAATAGCGGCTGTTAAGCTTGGTGCAAAAAGCGCCCTTGGCGTAGATATTGACCCAATGTGCGTGCGTGTTGCAAACGAAAACGCCGCAATAAACGGCGTTGAAAATGAGTTTAGCGTAAAAATAGGCGATTTATCGAAAACTGTTAGCGGAAAATTCGACATAATTTGCGCAAATATAGTAGCGAACGCCATAAAAGAGCTAGCGAAATTTATACCGTCTCTTTTAAAAGAAAACGGGACATTTTTGGCAAGCGGAATAATTGACACAAGGTGCGACGAAGTGGTAGAAACACTTGAGAGTGTTGGCTTGAAAATAAATGAGGTTAAACACGATGGCGGCTGGGTGGCTATAATTTGCCAATAACTTTTGCAGGGGCCACGTTGTTATTTGATGACGTGAAAACATATTATTTAATGTGTGCAATTTGCCGCATTTCGGGCGGCCAATTACGCCCCCTTAAATTTACAAATTAATACATAAAGTGTTTGTAGGGCAAGGGCTTTGCTATTGCCTTACAACTTGCATTAAAACAGCTAGCCGGAAAGGTGGAAAAACATGGCAAGGCGTTATTTTTGCGATGAATTAAATATTGATACAAAAAAATTAATAATTACAGGTGAAAATGCATACCATATTAGTACGGTGTTGCGCGCAAAGTGCGGCGACACCGTTATTTTTTGCGATGGAAAAGGCTTTGATTACACAGCCAATATTGTAAAAACAGAAAAAAATGCAGTACACGTGGAAATAAATTCCTACATGCAAAATGTATCAGAGCCAACAATTGAGGTTAAAATATATGTAGGATACCCAAAGCAAGATAAGCTTGAGCTAATTGTGCAAAAAGCAGTGGAACTTGGCGCTGTTTCCATTACGCCGTTTTACAGCAAAAACTGCGTTGTTACGCCTAAAAAAGACAAAGACGACAAAAAAACAGCGCGGCTTCAAAAAATAGCTGAAGAGGCGGCAAAGCAAAGCGGCAGGGGAATTATACCGCTTGTGAACACGCCACTTACGTATGAGCTAATGTTAGATGAAGCTAAAAATAACGATTTAGCGCTTTTATGCTATGAAGATGAAAAACAGAGCCCTCCTTTACATAGCCGGCTAAATGATAGTGTAAAAACTATTGCCGTTATAACAGGCAGTGAGGGTGGTTTCAGCCGTGAAGAAGTGGAAAAGGCACGCAGCAGCGGCCTTTTTACAGTAGGGCTGGGCCCCCGAATATTGCGCTGTGAAACGGCGCCCATAGCAGTAATTTCTGCAATAATGGCATTTACCGGCAATTTACAATAAGGCTTTTCAAAATTGCAATTTAGCACACACATAATTAGCAAAAGCCGTTTTGCTTTGTTGCAGGCTAAATTAAATTTGTCAAAAGCCCAAAAAGGGAGATGTCAAAATTGAGAAAGTTAGCACCTATTTTATTAAGCATTTCAATGGTAGCATTTTTGTTCACCGGTTGTTTTAACCGCGAAGAAAATTCTATGAGCACAATACCCGAAACGTCGTCTGAAATAAGAGACGACAGCAGTTCAATTATTATGAATGAAGACGATGTAAACTCATACGATAGCTCGCAAAGTGGCACGTCAGGCTCAAACGATATGCAAGGAGACTTGGATATGGACGGCTCCGGCTCGCACAGTAACAGCACTTCAAACAGTGAAAACAGCATGGATAACAGCACAAGCGGCTCAAACAGTAGCAGTTCAAGCAGTGGCGCTGTAAGCAGTTCTGAAAGCGGCACAGATAGCTCACAAAGTTACAGCGAAGCCGCGGCTAAAGCGTCTGTTTTTACGCAAGAAGCAATAGCGGTATTTGCAAGCACCCAGCCAAATTGGAACATGACGCTTGTAAACGCGCAAAACCCTCTTGAAGAGGGTTTTGCAATTGAGCTTGTAGAAGTTAACGGCTTTGACGATAGGCTTTTTGACGCAAGAGCCGTTGAAAACCTTGAAAATTTGCTAGACAATGCACAAAAGGCGGGCGTGCAGCTGTACTTAGTGTCAGCGTATCGCTCCCCTGAAAGGCAACAGACACTTTACAATAATAAAGTGGCGTTTTATACAGGCCAAGGCAATACTATAACACAAGCCGAGGAGCTTGCCGCAAAATGGGTGGCAAAGCCGTATACATCAGAGCACAATTTGGGGCTTGCTGTTGACTTAGTTTCTGCCGATTGGTACGCAAACAACAGCGACTTGACAGCTGAGTTTGAAAACACACCACATTTTGACTGGCTTATTGAAAATTGCGCCGATTATGGTTTTATCTTGCGCTACCCAAGCGGCAAAGAGAGCATTACGGGCGTGAATTACGAGCCTTGGCATTTTAGGTATGTTGGCATAGAAGAAGCACAAAAAATAATGCAAAGCGGCTTAACGCTTGAGGAATATGTAGCCCGAACAATGCTTAATACAGCAGGCACAATTTAAAGTTTGAAATCGTCAGCGGAGAATTCGGGCATGGGCATACGCCTACGTGGCACGCGGCGCAGTGGGTCGTACACGTAGCTTTCACAGCTGTCATAAACCTCAACGTAATTTGCATTAAGCTCGCAAAAACATGTGTCATCGCCGTTTAAGTTGTGGCTGTTTGCACAGTATTCACACGCAGGGGTTATGTTTGCGCCAAACAGTTTTCTTTCATTATTTTCGGTGTTAACCATAATGCACCTCGTTTTTTATATAGTAAATTACTATATCATTTCAATACCGCAGAGCAAAACAACAAAGCCCAGTATAATTGATATTATACCACTAATTCTTATAAAAACAAGCGCAGTGCCTGACGGCTCTGCGTTTTTATATTTCCAGCCGTGGCTGAGATACCATGATTCGTTTGGAGAAACAAGTGAAAATAAGCCTATAACTATGAATAGAAAGCAAATAAGTATGTTCATTATGTATCCTCGCAATTTTAGACATTGTAGTGTAGCGGTTAAAGCCGCTTGCCTTTTTTTGTGTGTGATAAAAACAGCACGCACACAAGCCCCGAAAAAGTTGCCACAATTGCAATAATATGGCGTGCGCCCTCGCTACCTTGCCACATTGACGCAAGAAGCGGAAAAAGAATACTGCCAACGCTCATGCCCAGCGCAACAAAGCCGTAGTAAAGCCCTGTGTTTTTCTGGCCGTACAAATCAGTTACAGTGGCGGGAAGAACAGCCGCTTGGCCGCTGTAACAAAAAGCAAGTGCGCAGTAAATAAAAAGCACCCAAATGCCTTTTGCGAAAGTAAAAGTTATTGAGCCAAAAAACAAAAAGGAAAACAGTAAAATAAATACATTTTTTCTGCCTTTTTTATCGCTAAGCCACGGCATGGAAAGGCGCCCGATTGCAGAAAACACAGAGCCTACCGCAACACAGCTAAGCGCAACGTTAGCGCCTAGCCCTCTGTTTTGAGCAATTTGAACTATTAGTGGGCTGAAAAGTATCATTGAAGGGTTGGCAAAGCAAACTGCCGCAGTTAGCAGGTAATATTGCTTTGTTTTGAAAACTTGCGCAATCGTAAAGTCCTTGCTCTTGTTCTTGTCAGCTGTGGTTTTTGTTTCGCTATTAATTAATATAGCGGCGTTGCGCAATGTTTTTGTGCTGCTGAGTGATGATGTGACATTGCCTTGCTTTTTTGTATAACTGTTTGGGTTTTCAAGCACAATGCAAGCCGCACCGCAAATTAGTGCCATTATAGCACCAAGGCAAACAAGCGCAAAGCGTATGCCGAAAGCACCTATAAGCCACGTGCCCAAAAGTGTTAGCACCGCGCCCGAAAGCCCTGTTGCGCCACCTATTACGCCTGTTGCAAAGCCTTTTTTCTCCGCATACCACTTTTGTGCGCACGCCATAACGGCAGGGTACAACAGCGCAGTACCAAGCCCTGTGGGCACGCTGAAGAGCAAATACATTAAAAACGGGTTCTCTTTTGGCAAAAAGCCACAAACTATAAACCCAAACGACAAAAGAGCAGTGCCTAAAATTGCGGCAGCTTTCGGGCCCTTTTTGTCTTGCAACAGGCCACCAAAAATGCAACCTATGCCAAACGAGCATATAACACAGCTGAAAATCATGCTGCCCATGTGCTCGCTTAAATCATAGCCTTCACACACAGCGCCTTGAAAAACGCCCCAAGCGGCAGGCACGCCTGTGAAAACTTGTATTAAAGCACCGGCAAGCAAAATTACCCACCTGTGAGATTTTAAAAACTGTTGCAAGCACATCACCCCATTAGGTAGTATGTGCTTTTTTATGAAAAAAATTAAGAAAACATGCAAAACATTGTAGGGGCGGCGTTTCGCCGCCCGAGGCAAGATGACGCAACCCAAAAATGTAGGGGCGGCGTTTCGCCGCCCGAGGCTCGTAGCATCGCCGCCACAAAGCGCACCCAAACCATCGCCGTTACAATTCTTTTTTGTTTTTCATCTTCCTGTAAAGCCACCCATAAACAAATATTGCACACAAAGGGAAAATAAGCGCCGCTAAAAAGCCTGCTTTTATTGCAATTTGCTCGGCTGAAAGCCCCATTTGCACCGCAATTGCTAAAACGTAATTGCTACTAAGCGCAATGTCGCTGGCAATGCCAACAAGCTGTGGCCCAAGAGACGCCCCAAGGTCGCCGCCTGCCGCCATAAGTGCAAACACTGCAACACCGCCCTTTGGCATGCGCTCGTTCACAACAATAAGGCTGCCGGGCCACATCATGGCAACGCAAATGCCGGTTAAAGCACATGCGGCGGCGTTTAAAAGCGGCACATTTGCAAACACTGCAACGGCATAGCAAGCAGTTGCACCTATTGCACCATAAAACATGTAGCGATAAACATTTTTGCCAAAATTGGCAAAAAGCGTGCGCCCAAGCCCCAGCATTAATGCAAACATGGCAATGCCAATAATGTCGCTGAAAAACTTCGACAGCCCGAGAGACTGCTCAATATAACCGGCACCCCATTGAGACATGCTTGTCTCGCTTGCGCCGCCGAGAAAAATACATAGCATACAAAAAAGCATTGTTTTATCGGTGAAAAGCTTAAAAACGCCCGACATTTTCTCATGTGTTTCCATATGCGGCAAGCTTGTTCCTTTAAATAAGTACATTGAAACAAACGGAACAAGCATTAAAATTAACACTAAAATAAACCAGTTAGCTGTACCGAAAAGTGCAAAAAACAGCGTACTGAAAATGGCAATAGCCACAACGCCCCACGCAAAAACAGAGTGCAAATTGCTCAAGTCTCGCTGTGTGTTGTCTGAGGGTATGGCAGCTATTACGGGGCTTGTAAGAACTTCGGCAAAGCCGCTTGACGCTGAAAAAACCACAGTGCCCACCACGAGCCCTGCATAAGCAAAACCGGGGAACAACAAAGGGAAAACAGCATAAATAAACAGCCCCACAGCTGTTATTGCAGGAATTGCTTTTACCGTTTTCTCTATATTAAATTTGTGCGAGAACAGCGAAAATATAATGTCGATTATAAGCTGTGTACAAAAATTAATAAGAACAAGCAAGCCAAGAAGTGAGTAAGAGAGCCCATAAGTATTGCGCAGTGTGATGAATAAAATGGGCGATAGCATAGACACAATTGACATGCACATAGTAGCCATATAACAGGCGTATTTTAGCCTTTTGTAGTTGGTTTTCATGTTTTAATTTCCTTATTAATTATTACCGCGAGTGCTTCCACTCTAAAAATTCCTCAAAACTGCCCTCTCTGTCAAGGCAACCGGGCTCGCCTGTGCGTATTTCTATAATTCTGTTTGCAATGTCGTCTATAAACTGGTGGTCGTGCGAGGCAAAAAACAAGTTGCCGGGGAATGCACTTAGCCCCTCGTCAAGTGCTTGTATGCTCTCTAAATCAAGGTGGTTTGTTGGCTGGTCAAGTACAAGCACGTTTGCGTGTGTCATCATCATTCGGCTTAGCATACAGCGCACCTTTTCGCCACCGCTAAGCACTTTAGCAGGCTTGTAAACTTCGTCGCCGCTGAAAAGCATTCTACCTAAAAAGCCGCGCAGGTACGTTTCGGTTGTGTCCTCGCTGTATTGGCGAAGCCAGTCTATAACGCTGTATTCACAGCCGTCAAAAAACGCGCTGTTATCGTGTGGGAAGTAGCTTTGGCTTGTGGAAACGCCCCACTTAAAAGTGCCGCTGTCAGGCTCTATCTCGCCCATAAGAATTTTAAAAAGCGCTGTATTGCCGGCTTCATTCTCGCCCACAAACGCAATTTTATCGTTTTTGCCGGCCACAAATGTCACGTTGTCAAGCACTTTTACGCCGTCAATTGTTTTTGTTAGCCCGTCAACAAAAAGAATATCTTTGCCTGCTTCACGCTCTGGCTCAAAGCCCACAAACGGGTACTTGCGGCTACTTGCCGGCATTTGCTCAATTTGTATGCTTTCAAGTGTTTTTTTGCGGCTTGTAGCCTGTTTGCTTTTCGATTTATTCGCACTGAACCGTTGAATAAACGCTTGAAGTTCGCGAATTTTATCTTCTTTTTTCTTGTTTTGGTTGCGTACAAGCTGCTGTATAAGCTTGCTTGATTCGTACCAGAAATCGTAATTTCCAACGTACATTTGAACTTTGTTGTAGTCGATGTCTACAATATGTGTGCACACGCTGTTTAAAAAGTGGCGGTCATGGCTTACAACTATAACGGTGAACGGATATTCAATTATAAACTCCTCAAGCCAGTCAACAGCGTCAATGTCCAGGCCGTTTGTCGGCTCGTCCAGAAGGATAATTGTGGGCATACCGAAAAGCGCCTTTGCAAGAAGAACTTTAACTTTATAGCGTGCCTCAAGTGTGTTCATAGGCGCTGTGTGTAGCTCCATAGGCACACCAAGGCCGTTTAGTAGCCTGTCGGCTTCTGTTTCGGCCTCCCAGCCGTCCATCTCGGCAAATTCGCCCTCTAGCTGTGCGGCAAGCTCGCCGTCCTCTTCGCTAAAATCTTCTTTTGCATACAAAGCGTCTTTCTGCTTCATTATTTCGTAAAGGCGTGGGTTGCCCATTAAAACCGTGTCCATAACAGTGTGCTCGTCGTATTTAAAATGGTCTTGCTCCAATACGCTCATTCTGTCTGTTTTGTCTAGTGTTACCGTGCCTGTTGTGGGCTCAAGTTCGCGCGATAAAATGCGAAGAAGTGTAGATTTCCCAGCGCCGTTCGCGCCTATAATGCCATAGCAATTGCCTGTGGTGAAGTTTAGGTCTACATGCTTATAAAGTGTGCTGCCTGCAAATTGCAAGCTAACGTCTGTTACATTTAACAAATTAATTTACCTCTCCTTGAAAACTGATTTAATAAGTGTTTATATCAAAGTGGTTGACAAGCACACAATTATAAATTAGGCAATTTACTTTTTGTGTACTTGCGTCAACACTAACTATAAATAAACAGCAGTAAAATTTTTTTACACTTAACATTAACACGTTTTTAGCATTTTGTAAACAGGTATTATTCAATGTTGTAAAATACATATAAAAATGGTATAATATATGCGTAAAATTTGATACATACCTACTGCGTTTGCGTGATAATGAAGCTTGTAGTTTATGCCAAATAGGTGCTTTATAGCCGGTTTTAATTTAAAACCTATTTTTTGTTTGTAGCCGAAGCGGAATTTCACATTTGACGCCGCAATAGGCAGTTTATAGCCGGCCTGATGAGAAAGTGAGAGACAAAATGCCACTTATAATACCACAAAACTTACCTGCCTTTTCGGCACTGGAAAAAGAAAATATATTCGTAATGAAACAAGCGCGTGCCGTAGCGCAAGACATACGCCCACTGCGCATTGTGCTTGTGAACTTAATGCCAACGAAAATTGCGACGGAAATTCAGCTTGCACGTGTTTTGGCAAACAGCCCCTTGCAAGTGCAGCTAAGCCTTTTGCATATGGACAGCCACGAGAGCAAAAACGTTTCGGGCACGCACTTGCAAGCGTTTTACAAAACGTTTGACCAGATAAAAAACGAGAAGTTTGACGGCATGATAATTACCGGCGCACCTGTTGAAAAAATGGCGTTTGAAGACGTTGACTATTGGCAAGAGCTGTGCGAAATAATGGAGTTTTCAAAAACGAACGTTTACAGCACACTGCACATTTGCTGGGGTGCACAGGCAGGTGCTTATTATCATTTTGGCATAAATAAATATGCACTTGAAGAAAAAATGTTTGGTGTGTTTTCCCACAAGGTTATGCGCAAAAAAAGCCCGCTAATGCGTGGGTTTGATGAAGTGTTTTACGTGCCGCATTCACGCCACACAAGCATAGACGAAATAGCTGTAAACGCATGCGAAAGCTTGCGTGTTTTGGCTATGAGCGACGAGGCAGGCCTGCACATTGCGTCTACTGATTCAGGCCGACAAATTTTTGTTTTTGGCCATATGGAGTACGATAAGGACACGCTAAAACAAGAGTACGAGCGCGACATTGCAAAAGGGCTTGATATAGCAGTGCCGAAAAATTATTTTTACGGCGATGACCCAAATAAAGATGTAATTTTCCGCTGGCGCGCACATGCACAGCTTCTTTTTTCAAATTGGCTGAATTATTACGTTTATCAGTCCACGCCGTTTAAGCTTGATGATTTAGAGAATAATTGAAGATATAGCGATGATTACTTTAAAAAGTTACTCTTTAAATTTCGTGGAAAATTTTGGTAAATTGGCGTAAAAATGGCGTATATTATCGTAAATTATCGCGCAAATGGTGTGCGTTAAAATTAAAATAATTTCACCCTCGTTTTGCGGCCAATTGCAAAACGAGGGTGATTTATTTGTTTAATCAGCCCAGATAATCGGCAGGGAACTCAACCCTAACAGAATCTTTGCCATAGTACGAAGCGATGTTAATGTTTGCGAAATATGTATAGTCGTCGCTTAAGTCGTTGTGAAAGATAGGGAACGGGGTTGTTTCAAGTGCCGGAATAACAACGTCTTTAATGTCGGGGTTTTCATAAACTTCAACCCTTTGAATAAGTTCGTTGTAAAAAGCTTGAGCCTCGCCGTTTAATACAATTTTAGTAGCTTGATACGGCGAGTTTTCAAAATAAATGCCAACAGTGAAAATAGCACCATAGAAAACTATACAAAATGCACATAAAAGTGCGCTGTATTTTTTGAATAATTTTTTTGCAACATTAGCTGCAACATCAATTTTTTCAATATGATTTTGAGCATAACCACATAAATAATAAACCCAAAACATTAACATTAGTATATAAACAAAATAAGCAATATTTATCAACCTGCCGGGGCCTGTGTGGTTCATAGCAAAAATTGGCGGGCAAAAAATTGAACTGAAAACACAAAATGTGAAACCAATAGCTATTAAAGGAAACCTAAAGCTAAATGGTGTGTTTTTTGCAAGCCTATATAAAATTGGGCTTATAAGTAAAATTGCAAGAATTACACCGAGGTTCGACCACCGAACAATAAAGTTTAACCCTGATAATAAGCTTAAATAAATGCTTTTAAGTGCACCGGGCTGGCCGTTAAAAACTGCTTGCCTGTATTCGTTACCCGGGGCAAGCGCATTAAACATAAAACCAATGAAAAGAATTATAGTTGAAAAAGCAATTAAGTGCCTGCCTTTATATTTTTTTAAGTAGGCAACAAAAATTAATACAGCATTAAATAAAAATATTACAAGGCACATGCTAAAAGGCCCGCCACCAATAACTATACTTAAAATTGCAAGTGAAATGTAAGACAGTATGTTAAATTTTGCATGTATTGAGTATATAGTAATTGTGTAAAAAATTAGGCTGAGCGAATAATAAAATGTGTAATAAATACTACCATTATACCAGTAAAAGCTTTGGTCCGGGTATGGTACATAAAATATTTGTAAAAGCAGTGCTGTTGCAGTTAAAATGAACATACCGGTCTTCGAAAAACTTTTGAAGAATGTTCGCCTTAAAGCACTGAAAAACATAAATGTTGATAGTGCAAGTGTGCCTAGCAAAAACGGAGCAACAAGCTTGTAAAATTCAAGCCCGAAAATGCCGGGTTGCAATGCCATGAAGAAACATGCAGAGTACGAGCCTTGCCATGTATAATAAGTATGTTTTGCAACATCAAATGCCGCTATTAATGTCTGGGTTATGCTACCGGTCTCTTTGTAAACTTGGTACGTTTGCGCGGAAAACCCGTAGTCATCTGCTTGCGGTAATACGTACGTACCGGCTACAACTAAAGAAACTGCGCAAAAAATAAGTAATATTAGCAATATAAGTGCCGTAATTTTTTCGGTAACCCTAAGTGATGTTATTTTAGTATACAAATTTTTCAAAAAAAGTCCCTCGCATTTTTTTATTGTTTAAATAAAGTAATATATCGGCCGTAATGTAATATAAACAATCTGCAGAAGTTTTTTCGTCTATTTAAGCGGCTGATATATAAAGAATAAGCTAAAAGCCCTGGAAAATTAATTAAGACATAGGCTTAAAAAAAGGGTTAAATAAACCGCTAAAAACAATATTGCTACGCAATTGTTAAAAGCAACTTAAAAAACCCAACATTAGTGGTTGCCTAGAATTTAAAAAAGTCTAAAGTAAATAATTAAATTTAAATGCAACATGTATTTTTTGTGTGCATTACTTGTGGGTGCCGCAGTTAAGCAAGCATAATTATTTTGCAGGGTTAACAATATTTCTCCAGTCAAGGTCGCCTCTGTCAAGGCCGTGAATAAGAACCTCTGCCGTTGCAATATTTGTTGCAAGCGGTATGCTGTGCACATCGCAAAGGCGCAGTAAATTCATCTCGTTTGGCTCGTGCGGTTTTGCGCTTATAGGGTCTCTGAAAAATAAAAGCAAATCTATTTCGTTGCACGCTATGCACGCCGCAATTTGCTGGCCGCCACCGTGCGTGCCCGACATTAAACGCTGTATAGTTAAGCCCGTTGCCTCGCTTACAAGCTTTCCGGTTGTGCCTGTGGCAATAAGTGAATGTTGAGACAGTATGCGGCAATAGGCTATGCAAAACTGTACCATAAGTTCTTTCTTTGAGTCGTGAGCGATTAATGCTATATTCATATAAGCAGTCCTTTCCCTGTGTGCAAGGCGGTTTTCGCCTTATTAAAATATCCTAACATCGCATTTATAATGGCATTGTTTTATTTAAATACGTTGCTATTAAATACATTGATAGCCAAATTATAAGTTTCGCTTAAAAAACATATATGCTATTTGAAAACAAGCGGTGCGTGTATTCCGCAAATGCGTGCCGCTACTGCCTTAAAAACACATGCTTCAACAGTGTTTTCAGGGGGCTGTGCACCGCTGCACGATGCTTTAATTATTATATCACTCTGCGGCAAAACACCTATTAGCTGTGCCCCAACAGTGTCTATACATTCATCTAAATCTCGTGTGCCGCATACACTTAAATTTTCCGGTACGCGGTTTATAAAAAGCTTTGTTGTAATGTGCGTGTGTGCAAAAAGCACATCGGAAAGGGCACTGTTTGCGTTTAAGGCAACAGTGTCGGGCGTTGTTACAATAATAGCACCGTTTGAAACAACACAAGCCGATTTAAGCGGCACCCCAAACCCACTTTCAACATCAATTATTATAATGCTGTAATTATTAATAACGCTTTGCATAAGGCTGTAAAAAAGAGCGGGCTTTATTGCACCGCCACCCCTTTGGGCGCATAGAACGTGAAAATTAGCGTTACTTGCGCTTTGCGTAATTGCTTTGTGCACGTCACATCTCTGTGCAAAAACGTCGCCTAAGTCGTACACTACTTTTCCGTGCACTCCGCACGGAAAATCAACACTTCTAGAGCCTGTTGTAAGCTCTATAAGCAGAACTTTAAGCCCTCTTTGAGCAAGCGCAAACCCAAGCAAAGACGCTACAACACTTTTACCTGTGCCGCCCTTTGCACCTGCAACCATCATTACATATGCGCTTTCTGTGTGCAATCATTCCACCCCTTGCGAAAAAAATTCGCACTAAAGCATGCCATGTCAAATTAAATTAAACTAATTTTTACAAATAAAGGCGTGTCCTCATAAAGCAGTGAGGGCACACCCAAATTCTACATGCTTCTATATGCTATTATATCACAAAAAAGCGTAATATACAACTTGTTAAAATAAAACAAAATTTAAAGCGCCGTTTTGTGCAAATGTTAGTAAATAGCGGCGAAAACCAACGGTATTTAATGGTTTGCTACATAAAAAACACTAATTTTTAAAGTAAGAATTTATGCCTGTTATAATCATTTTTGCAACGTCAATTTTAGCCACTTGATGTTGTACCGCACCAAGGTTAAATGCTACTTTTGGCATACCGTATACAACGCATGTTTCCTCATTTTGCCCTATTGTATATGCTCCTTTTTTTCGCATTTCCAACAGGCCTTCGGCGCCATCGCTGCCCATTCCTGTTAAAATAACACCTATTGTTTTGCATTTTACATTTTGTGCAACGCTTAAAAAGAATGCATCAACACTGGGCCTGTGCCCACTAACTTTCTCGCCGTGCTCGCAAGAAAAAACGTACTTGCCGCCGATGACTTTAACGCGAGATTGAAGTTCAGCCGGTGCAATATAAACATTGCTTTGCTTAATTTCCATGCCGTCTGCCGCTTCTTGCACGTTCAGTGCACATGTGCGGTTTAAGGTGTCTGCATACATTTTTGTGAAGCCTGCCGGCATATGTTGTACAACTACAATAGGCGGCATAACAGGCGGTAACATATTCAAAATGCGCGTTGTAGCCTCCGTGCCGCCTGCAGAAGCACCTATTGCAATAAACACACTGTCTATATCTGCTGTGGCGCATATTTTTGGCAAAGCAACTGTGGGCGCTTCAATTTTTTTTGCAACAGTTGTTTGCCTTAGTGCTGCCTGCGTGTCTGCAACACTCTTTTTAGCCTCTATGCGGCGCTTAACATTTGCGCAAGAAGCCACAACAATTTTCTCAGTTAGGTTTTTTAAAAAACTTTCTTTCTTTTCTACACCGTCGGGCTTTTTAACAAAGTCAACAGCGCCTGCACTGAGAGCCTCAAAAATACGTATATTTAGCGATGAAACCAAAACAAACGGAATTGGGTATTCAGGCAAAAAACTTTTCACAAAGTCTATGCCGTTCACTTTTGGCATTTCAACGTCTATTGTCACAACATCGGGCTTTAGTGATAATATTTTCACCCTTGCGTCGTCGGCGTCAACTGCTGTGCCAACTACTTTAATTATGTCACTTCTTTGTGCAAGGCCGTTTGTTATAAAGTTACGCGCAAGTGCAGAGTCATCTACAACTAAAACATTAATAATTTTACCCAAAAAAACACCTCAAAAATTTGCATTACTTTTTCTTGTAAACCGCAGAAGCAACTGTGTCGAAAATGTCGGATTGCCTTAATGGCTCTGAATGGCTTGTGAAAAGATACCCACCGGGGTTAAGTGCGTTGCAAAAGCGCTCTACAAGTGCATTTCTTGTATCTTGCTGGAAATAAATCATAACGTTTCTGCAAAAAATAACGTCAAACTTCTTTTTGAATGTAATTTGGTCCATTAAATTGAACGACTTAAATATTATGTTGTTTCTAAGTTCTGGAATTACGGTGTAAAGCCCTGTTGCCCTGTTGTGGGTGAAATATTTGTCTACCCACTCTTTGGGCATATCGGCAGGCAGCTGATATTCGCCTTTTTTTGCCTTGAACATTGCCTGTTGTGATATGTCTGTAGCAAGAACGCGCACATCCCAATTGCCGGGCAGCCTGCCAAAGTGCTCTTTTAAACAAATAGACATAGTGTAAGGCTCTTCACCGCTTGAACAGCCGGCGCTCCATATGCTCAAACTTTTATCAGAAGCGTGCTTTTTTGCAAGCTCGGGGCAAATTACGTTAGATAAATAGCTGAAATGTTCTTTTTCACGCATGAAAAAAGTGTAATTTGTTGTAAGCTTGTTTAAAATAATTTGTAAAAGCTTATCGTCATTTTCGTGTATAGATTTATCTATAAATTCGCTGAAATTGTTAAAGCCCATTGACTTTATAGTATAAGAAAGCCTGCTTGAAATAAGTTGCTTTTTCTTAGATAAATCAATACCGTAAGTTTTTAAAACAAAGCTTGATAGCTTCTCAAACTCTGCCTCTGATATTGTTAAACCACTATATGTTTCATTTTCCACTTGCTTAAACTACCTCTCTCATTTATACGTTAATAGTTAGTGTTACTATTTATAACACATATGCCGCAAATATTAACAGTATAAGCTATAACACTACGCTTTTTGTAGAAGTTGCAGTGCGTCAAATTCAATCATCGTTTTGCCGTCGGTAAGGCTACACATGCCGCGTGCCAAATCTTGGTGTTTGCCGGCCGGCATACTTTGTATAGTGCCCACAGCTATGTCAATCATTTTTTCAACGCCGTCAACAATGGCGCCTATTGTTGTGTCTTCCATACTAAGTATAATAACGCAGCTACCCTCGGCTGTTTCTTGGTTTAAATATTTTCTTATATCAACAACAGGCAAAATTTGACCGCGTAAGTTAATAATTCCCGATATAAAGCTTGGCACAAGCGGTACTTCGCGTATTGAAAATGTTGTAATAATCTCAACAACATGCTCTGCCTTTACACCGAATAAAATTCCGCCCGTTGAAAAAAGCAAATATTTTTCAGTATCAATTGTTACTTCTTCGGTTGTGTCAATTTCTTCTTGCCTTGCAAATAATTCTTCTCTTTGCATTTTGTGTGTCTCCGTTCTGCCGCTAAAACGGCTTTATCATTTTTGTGTGGCTACTTTTTCGGCGAATAAATATTAGCCGCATCAAGTATAAGGCTTATGTTGCCGTCGCCCAAAATTGTGCAACCTGCAATGCCACTGCCAACAATATTAAATGCTTTTAAATAAGAGGGAAGCGGTTTCACAACAACTTGTTGCTCGCCAATAAGCTCGTCTACAAACAGGCAATAAGATGTGTCGCCTGTGTCAAGCCAAACAAGTATGCCTTCGTCAATATTGTTGTAGCCGCTTTCAATGCCGTATATGTCTTTCATGCGTATAATTGGGTAGAAAGTGCCAAGGCAACGGTACATCTCGCCGCCGGCCGCATCTCTAACAATATCTTCGCTTGTAATTTTGTACGACTGGCGAATAGAGTGAATAGGGATTGTGAAAATGCACCCGCCAACAGAAACTTCCATGCCGTCCATAATAGCCATGGTGAGCGGTATTTTCAATATAGTGCTCATGCCTTTGCCTTTTTCACTTCTAATTGTAACGGTGCCGCCCACGCTCTCAACATTTTGCTTTGCAACGTCCATACCAACGCCACGGCCCGAAAACTCTGTAACTTGTTGGTTAGTTGAAAAGCCCGGAGCCAGCAAGAATTGAAGAATTTCTTTTTCTGAGTAGTCAACGCCCTCAACAGCAATGCCGTTGCGAATAGCTTTAGCTAAAACAGCATCGCAGTCAACGCCTTTACCGTCGTCTTTTATTTCTATAATAACCTCACTGCCGGTGTGCGTTGCCGACAGTATAATTTCGCCTGCCTCTTTTTTGCCGGCATTAATTCTGTCTTGGGCTGTTTTTTCAATGCCGTGGTCCATGCTGTTGCGCACAATGTGCATTATAGGGTCGCTAATAGTGTCCACAATAGTTTTGTCAACTTCTGTGTCCTCGCCTATAAGCGTAAGTTTTACTTGCTTGTCTAATTTTTTGCACATGTCGCGAACAATGCGGTTCATTTTTTGGAATGTGCCCGAAACAGGTATCATTCTAAGCGACATAGAAACGTCTTGCAGCTCGTCTGTAAGTTTACGAAGTTGACGCGCAGATTTTGTGAATGCGTCAAGCTTTGTGTTTTTCAAATCAGGCGAAGAAGTTACCATAGATTCTGTTATAACAATTTCGCCCACAACAGCAGATAGCTGGTCAAGCTTGCTTAAGTTTACGCTTATGAGGCTTTCTTTAATGTGCTGTGGGGGTGCATCTGCTTTTTGCTGCGCAGGCGCTGCTTTTTTGGCAGAGGCTTTGTCGCTTTGTGCAGTGCTCTGTTCTGCCTTTGGCTCAGCACTTGAAGCAGCTAACATGCTTATTTGCGCATTGTCGTCTTTTTTCTCATAGCTTGCAACACTTGCCGCAGAAGATGCACTTGTAATACTTGCATCGCGCATTTCTTGCGTTTTAAAGCAAATTACAAAACCGTTTTTAATTATGTCGTCGCTTGCGCTTGCACTTGAAGTGTCTGCCGGAATTGTGCAAAAATCCGCTGGGTCGCACATATCGCTAATAGATGTTACAACCATACCGGCGCGTAAATTCTCCATGCCGCAACCCTCGTCGAAATGAACGCATAGCCCATAAGGGAAGCCGCTTGCAAAACTTTCAGAACTGCCCTGCACGCCATCTTGCACAGCAGAATCAGGCGCACTTGCCGGCGCAGCAGGTGCAGGTGCCGCCTTGCCTGTTTCAATTTGCACGATAAAGCTATTAACTTTTTCGAGCAAACTGTCGATATTCTCTGTAAGAGGTCTAGAATTTTCTATGTTGTCTATCTCTTCTCTGAAGAAGTCGATAGTTTTAAACAACAAATCGAAAAGCTCGGGCCGCATTGCCTCGGGGATAATATCAATAGATTTTTCGCGAACTATGGCGAACATATCCTCGGCTCTGTGTGCTATTTTCATCAGAGAGTTGAATTCCATCATTGCGCTGGCACCTTTAACGGTGTGCATAATGCGGAAAATTGTGTTTACGTCGTCTTCAGAGAAAGTGTCTGCTTGCTCGGCGCTTAAAACAATACTGTCAAGTTGCTCGAGCAGTGTGTTTGTTTCATAAAGGAAAGCACCCATGATGCTATCGTTGCCTGTACTCATAAATTGTGCCCTTTCTTGAAATAACTTAAAAATAATACTTTATATAAAATATATATCGGCAGGAAAAAACGAAAAATAAGCAAGCTTTTAATTTTATTTGGAAGGTGATAAATAAAAATGGCGAATTTAATGGGCATAACAAACCCTGTGCCGGCGTATGATTCTTCGGCAAACAACCACAGGCAGGACCAAGCTAATATAAAGCCGAATGATACGCGGGTGCAAAATATTGTTGACCCTACGCGTGTTGTGCGCTCAGACGACAGAACCGAACAGCAAGCGGCGAAAGACATGCAGAATATGGCGCTGAGATATAATTCTAACCTGCAAAGTTTTATTGAGCAGCTTAAAAATTCGCCCGATATGGCAAAAGAGCTTGCGCGAATGATGACACAAATGCAAAATGTTGTGTCTACACCCGGCATGGCGCAGGGTGTAACATCAGAGCTTGAAGCATTTTTGAAAATGGTTCAAATGAATGATAAGCAGTTTCGCGACTTTTTTATGACGCAGATGAAAACGGGCAACAGGTTCGGTGGCCCGCTTTTTGATATGCTTAGAAATTTGCTTTCGTCAAATTCAAGCGAGAATGTGCAAAACAGCATTTTAAACTTCGCGAAAAGGTTTAGCGATTTTTCTTCATCGAAACATATAGAGTCAGAGCTAACGCGCATACTCGCGCAAATAAAAGATTACATACCGGCTAGCTATCACCAAAAACTTGACGAAATGGCGGCGAAATTGCAGGCAGGAATTGACAGCGGCGACAGGGCGGCAAGCCTTGATGTGCTTAAAGGCGAGGTTCTGCCGTATTTGTCGAATTATGTTGAGCGAACGAATGATATGGGGCACTCTCGCACAATGCTAAGTATGCTTATGCTTAACATAGCGCGGTACGAGAATGGCGACAATGACGCACTTATACAGGCTTTTAGGCAACTGTCTAGTTTTAGCACATCGCTTGCAGAGCTTAATAAATTTGATAACACTGCGCTTATGCACCTTTTTAACGGAACAAACTTTCAGCAGGCAGTGGGCGACGATGTTTATTCGAAAAATTTTGCGCAAATTGCACAGCAGGCAATGAACGGCAACTTAGGCACAGAGATGAGAGAGATTTTCACAGAGATAACGCGTGCCATGCTTTTAAACGAGAGCGTTTACATGACACTTAACCACACAATGATACCCATGAACTATAACGGAAAAATGATGTTTTCGGAAATGTGGGTAGACCCGAACGGTAAAAACAATAAGGGCAACGAGCCTTTTGGCAAAGATGATAAAAACACAATTAGGTTTTTGTTTAAACTGGACATAGAAAAACTTGGATATGTTGAAATAACACTTGCGGCGAACAAAGAAAACGTGTATATTGATGTTATGGGCCCAAACGATATAGCCGACAACAGCGATGTTATTTCGGAAGATATATCGAACATTCTTGCAGATTACGGTTTTAACAAACAGGGTGTTAACGTAAAAGAGCTTAAAAAACCGCTTGCTATAACAGAAGTTTTCCCCGATTTATTCAAAGGAGGGCACAACGTAAATGTTAAAATCTAACACAAACAGCGGCGGTACACGCAAAAAACGGGCTGTTGCGCTCTCTTACGACGATATGCACGCAGCGCCTGTTATAGTGGCGAGCGGCATGGGGCACATGGCGGAAAAAATTGTCGAAGTAGCGTGTGAAAATGGCGTGCCTGTTTATGAAGACAACTCGCTTGCTACGGTGCTTTCACAAATGGAATTGGGCAAGGAAATACCGGAAGAACTTTACAGCGCAATAGTTGAAATTTATATATACTTCTTGAACTTTGACCCACAAGACCCTGAAAAGTACAGGCGAGAGAGGGCGCAAAGAAGGCAAGAAGTGCAAGGAATTAGCGAGCAAAATGAGAATGAAATCAGCGAGAAAAACGAACAAATTGAAGAGCCGGAGGGAGAATAATTATGCCACATAAATATACACTGTACAGTGAAAGCGGAAAGCTAATATGTACACCTTTTTCAGATGACCCACCCACAAGCCCTGTATGGCGCATGATTTTGTCGCAAGCGGATATAAATAAGCTTGCAAATGCAGAGCGTGTTAGGGTAGGCGTTGACGGTGAAAAAGAACCCGTAGAGGGTAAAGTTATATCTTACGACGGCAACGTTGTTACGATAAAAGGCATAAATGTTCGAGAAAATTTACGCTTGCCCGTTAATTTTTCAACATATATTTACCCCATAAACGAAGAGTGGCAGGGAAGGTATGAAATTTTCAGCAACGATTTAAGCTGTGGCGGGTTTGCGTTTTTTTGTGAGAGAGAACTTGAAGCCGATGAAGTTGTTGAAGTAGTTTTGCCTGTAACGTCAAAACCGCTTATTTTACGGCTGAAAGTTTTACGCGCAAGAATTTTGGGCGACGGAAGAAAGATATATGCGGCTGAATTTCATGAAATGTTGCATGAAGAAGAAATGATGGTGCGTGAGGCTGTGTTTAAATTGCAATTGCAATATGTGCCCGTTTAGTTGTTAGTTATTAGAGATTAGAAATTAGTACTTTGTCAACACCTCCGTAGCCTAAAACTTTTTGAAATGCGGCGAATTTACACAAGGTAGTGGTGGGCGACCGTTGG
>CAYJHA010000020.1:8801-23334 GCA_964369785.1 uncultured Bacteroides sp. | reverse complement strand
CCGTTCTCGGCGCTTTCGCCATCAGCAGCGTCGCCCTCGAAGCTTTCCTCTTCACTGTTCTCTTCGCCGTTCTCATCGCAAGGCTCGCCGCTGTTTTCTTCACCGTTTTCAGCGCTTTCATCGTTCACAGGGTCACCCTCGTCACCACACTCTGCGGCATCTTGCATTTCTTCACTATCTTTAACAATATTGTGTTGCTTACTGTATAGTGCCTCATTTGCCATTTTCACACACTCAGATAGCAACTTTTTGCCGTAAAGCTTTTGCTCATCAAAAACTTTTTTCGCCGCATTTGCCGCAAGCTCGCAAGCTAAATCTTGCTCAACATTTCCATCTTCGCCAATGCCGCTGCAAATTACAAAAAGATAGCTGTTTTTATTTTTGCAAATTGTCACATTTTCATTCTTAAGCTCTTTTCCGCCCACATCATTTACAAACGCAAAATCAATCATATTTCACTTTCCATTCATTTTATATTTACATACACTATAATACAATATTTGCCGAATTTTGTAAATTACTTGTTTTTTACAGTTTCAATTATTGTCACAGTACCATTATCGCCGTTTAGCTCCACCACATCACCCGTTTTAAGTGCACCCATTGCCCCTGAGGCACCCACAACCGACGGTTTTTTAAGCTCACGCGTAATAATAGCCGTGTGCGATAATATTGAGCCCCTTTGTGCAATAACGCCTTTCGCGTTTTTTATAAGGAAAACCCAGCCTGGGTCTGTAATGTCGGCCACTAATATTTTGCCGCTTGTGTTAAGGTTAAGCGACGGCTTATCAACTAAAAGCACCTCGCCACGCACAATTCCGCCGGAAGACGGTGTTCCATACAGGGCCCCTTTTTCAGAGCTTAACCTCAGTGTCTTTGCGTTTTTCGGCACCTTATCAAACACCTTTTTTTGGTAAACAAGCCTTGTGTATGTCGGCAGTTTTGTATACTCTTCGTATATTAATTTACGCCGCTCTATAACTTCTTTGGCGCTTTTATCAAACTTACCACAAATACATTGCTCAATTTCTTCAATATAAAGGTAAAAAATGTCTCGTTCATTATTTATAACGCCTGCTTTTTCAAAGTTCTCACCTATTTGGCCAAAAATATTGCGTGCCAAACCATACAGCCGCGTCCTGTTCATGCGCGACATCTCCCTGTTAAAAATGCCTTTTTTTGCGCATCGCACAATGTAAGAGTCGCTTTTATTTGCATTATTTATGTAGCCTTGCCCACTTTTCTCGCGGGTAAAATCTTCACTTTCAAAAAATTCGTCTGCCTTGCTACCATTAATGCTAAGCTCAGAAAATAACGCAAAATCATTGTTTTTTATATAATCATCAAGCATTTCAGGGTTTGTATTCATTGTTTTTGTCTCTAGCTTTAGCTCTTCAAGCCCTCTGTCCCCATACTTATCAAGATATTCACCGGCTGCATTTTTATACATATCACTTTCAAAGCCATGTGTGCTTGCTAGCTTAGCAAGTTTTTTCATTTCAAGCACGGGCCTTAAACTTTCAAGCTTGCTAATATTATTAAGCTTTTGCCCGTGGCGCTTTTTTGCAATGCTTGTGTAAATAAACGCATACATATCATTTATAAGTGTTATACCCCATTTTGCACCAATATTTTCAAGCATTTCTTTGTATAAATTTAGCAATTGTTCACTATCGGCCGTCAAATTAAGTTGTGTTTTATACTTTTTGTATACAAGTTTAAAGTAATTGTTCAGTATCTCCATTTTTTTTGGTGTAACAACCATATAATACAAAAAGCGCACGGAAATTATAAACTTAACGGTAAATTTCGGCTTAAGTTCCATGTTTTTCGGCACATCTTTTTGCGCAACACCAAGCATTTCTTGCCAAATAGGTATAATTTTACCCGCAAACGGCAGTATGTTTAAAAGGTGATACCAGTTGCTTATTTGGTAGTACATGCGCCCATTTGCGCACTTCACCATGTTGCGCAAAATATCTTGCGCGTTGTTAAGAATGCTATGGTTTTTCGTCAATATTTTAACGCAACTTGAAAATGCATTGTAATAAACATCGCCTGCAAAACTTTGAGAACACGGCAAAGTTACGCCGGGGTAGCTCTCTTGAATATTACTGCTGTCAAGTATAATTTTGTTTTCATCGCTAAGCGTTGTAACACGCCGAACTTGTAAAAAGTATATTTCATCGTTTTTAATGCAAAATTCAATGTCTGCATAAAAGCCAAAAAGCTTTTCAATTTTTTCAGCTTTTTCAAAAATTTTGCTAAGCATCTCTTCGCTAAGCTGCGGCGAATTCTCTTTCTCTTCGCTGTAATAAACCTTGTCTTGCTTATTAAAATAGTACGTTGTAACGGGTGTTTTATCCTCCACAACTAAGTCGCCTGTTCCGGCACCCACTATTAGCACTGCCTCGTTTAACAGCCCCTGTGGGTTAGCTGTAAAAATAACGCCCGAGTAATCTGATTTAATCATGTCTTGCACAATAACTTGCATATCGCCGCTGTTTTCCAAGCTGTGTGCACTTGTATAATTTGTTGAATTAACGGCACTTTTTGCAACTTTTTCAACTGCTTTTTCTATGTTTTCGCGCTTTACGTTAAGTTGTGTGTAAAACTGCCCTGCAAATGAATGTTGCTCACCGTCCTCTGCTGAAAAACTACTGCGCACCGCAAAAATATCACTGTTCGAGAAGCTTAAATCAATTTCATACGGCGCATTTAACACCACAAAAGGCGGTACATTAAAACCGTTTTGTTGTAAAATTCGAAGGTTATCGCTTTTCACGTACGTCTTAAGCTCCTTTCAAAAACTTCTATATTACTCGCCTTAAAAAACCATGCGCAAACCTACCAAAAACAGCGGAATTGTCGCAAGCATAATGCCTTCTTGAATATATGTGTAGCGCTCTACTTTATCGACAATTTTAAATTTTTCAGGGTTATTTTTAAATTGCGCAAATTTAATTGTTATCCAAATAGTATTAACAACTAATAATACAACTGATAGTAAATTCAGTTGAACAACAAGTAAAATGTTTGTAGCAATGTCTACCCATGTTAAAACAAGTATAAAATTAACGGCTTTTTTGTAGCCAAAAAGTTTTGAGTACGTTACATATTCATTCTCGTCTTTTGGCGCACGAATTTTACGAGAAATTTCCCAAATTAATGCCGGAAAGTACAGCGTGAACATTAAAAGCAAATTATAAATACTAAACGCCGGTAAGCCATATTTTATAACAGTAAACGATATAACATATAAATTTATTATAAGCTGCACCGGGTTGTGCGTTATAAGTGCAAGTGGCAAGCTTTTTTGAATTTTATGTTTTTGAAAAAACCACATTGCCATGAAAAAGCCGTATGTGTATAAAAAAACGAAAAAAATCACGTTGTTCATAAACATAAAATTTAATGCCACGGTTATTGAAATTACAACAAAAAGTAAAATTTTTAAATCGCTTTTTTTCACACGCCCTGAGGCAAGCGGCCGTGTTGGAAACAAACGGCAATCGTGCTCAAAATCTTTAAAATCATCGGCAACGCGAAGCCAAAGCAAAAACGAAAAAATTGTAAAGCCCCCAACAAGCTCTTGAACGCCCAAGGAAAAACTCGTTATATCATTATTTAATAACAATATGAAATAAATTTCAAGAAAAACCACAAACCCCAATGCCAAGCGTGGCACTAGCGGGTACATTTCTTTAAAGTATATGCTTAGTCGCTTTAATATAGCCAATTTTTTCCCCCATTTGCACTTTTGTCTCTATGTCTTTTTTTGTAAAATTTAATATATCATCGTCAATTTTCACGGTGCCTTTTCTATAAAGCACAACTATTGTTGAGCCGCCATAGGCAAAAAAGCCTTTTTCTTCAAGCCTTTCAAATTTTCCGCCGTCTTTATGGTTTATAATTTTCCCCACAAGCATAGCGCCAACTTCAATTTGCGCTACTTGCCCACAATCATTTGTATTTAAAACAGCGATATTACGTGTATTTTCAAAATAGCAGTGGTTTGAGTTTTCAATAGGGCGCACTGTGTGCAAACGCCCTTTTATAAAGTAGTTTTGCAAAATTTCACCACTGTGCGTAAAAATATACCTGTGATAATCTTGCAGTGTAAGGCGGCAAACCACACATGTGCCACCTGCAAAAAGCGGCGAAATTTCACCGTTTTTTAAAAGCTGCCCCACAGAATATTGCCGCCCTTTTATTGGCAAGCTCAAATTATCATCAATTTTGTAAGCACTTACAAACCCGTCACAAGGTGAAATTATCTCGCCTTGATTTACCGAAAATTCTCTTTTCTCTTTTCGTGTAAAAAATTCGTTAAAGCTTTTGAACTCTTTCTTCTCGCATTGTGTAAAATCAATATTATTTTGTGCTGCAAATTTCACAACCTTGCGCTTTGAAAGCCCACTACTATAATAAATGCCACACAAAAACGAAAATGCACGTGTTGAAAAAACAAGCTTTAAAAATATGCGCCCAAGCGCTGTGCAGTACATAAAATTCACAAGTTTATCATCGTCAGAGCGCTGAATTTTTACTGTTTTTGTTTGCCTATCATAAATTTTACGCCCCATTTAAATGCAGTCCTCTCGTGCCGAATAGTGTTTATACACGTTTAAATAATAAGGTTGTATTAATACTCTGAGCTGTTGAAAAAGCCGCCTTCACAAAACACGTAGGCAAAATTTGCGTTCCATACCATTGTCTGCCAAAAAGCTTGCAACCCACTAAAACGACATAACCGCAATGCCAATTGATGTAATTACTGCGAGCAGTGCAAAAAAAACGTACATAAAACCGCGAGGTTTTGCAATTTTAACATTTAGCACAAAAGCCACCGCCATGCAAATATACAAAACAGCAAAGCCTATGTTTACGAATACTGTGGGCAATAAAAGAGAAAGCAAGTAATAAACAGGCAAAATTAATGCGCTGTATGTAACGGGCAAGCCTTGAAAATAGTACGTTCTTTCATCAGTTTTAGCGCCAATGTTAAACCAAGCAAGCCTTATAACGCCGGCTATTACGTAAAACACAGCCACAAAGCCCATTGTGCCAAGCACACAAAAAGCAATTACTGCCGGAAAAGCTAGGAATGACACGGCATCCGCAAGCGAATCGAGCTGTATGCCAAACTGTTTTGCGCTTTCTGTCCGCTTAACTTTGCGTGCTACAACGCCGTCAAACAAATCGCATATCCCGGCAAAAATTAGGCAAAGAAACGCCACACTTATAGCCCCGTTAATTGCCGCAAACGCACCTGTTAGCGACAAAATTACACCTATATACGTTATTATTACAGATTTGTTGTATTCACCTATCATATTTGCACCCCTGTAATTTTTACAAATTATTGCGTATTTTTAAATTTAAAAGCACGCTGTTTACCGCCAAATGCACAAGCCCACCTGTTAATATGTACAATATTGTTCGGCCAAAAGTTATGCCGCACAAAAAATAAAAAGCTACGCCAATCCCTAAAACACTGTCAAATTGGTCAACAACAAAAAAAAGCGCACCCACGAAACCTTTGTTTGTTTTTCCGGGCTGTATGTTTAACCGCCTTTTTATAAAGCTGTTTGGCAATTCACAAACCATATATAAAAAACCAACCAAAAAGCCGGTTAACAAATTGTAAATTAACGTATTATTATACAAATTGTATAATTCATTGCGGTTTTCAAACCCCAGTGCGCCACAAACATAGCCCCAAAAAGCTTGTGCAAATGCGGCAAATATAACCATTGAAATAAAACCTATGTATGTTTTATTATCGCCTAAAACACGGTGCCCATCTATGAATTTTTTGCCGAAATCTATTGGTTTTGCGTATTTTTTGTATATTTTTGTCTTAGTAAAAACCATGTTTAAAACGCCCGCAATTATAACGGGCAAAATTGTTATGTAAATATCAGTCATAATATTTTTGGTAGCAAAATTGCACCTTGCACCGCAAAAAAACCTATACCGAATGCAAGAACTGCCGCCGCCGCTATGTCCTTTATTATTTTAATTTTATCATTAAATTCCGCGTTTACAATGTCGCACAATTTTTCAATAGCCGTGTTTACGTACTCAGCAGAAAAAACACCGCTTGCCGTTATAAATAACAGGCAAAATTCCACAGTATTGCTTTCAAGCAATACGTTAAGTATAAAAAAAACAATTGCTATAACAGTATAATACTTGAAGTTTTTTTCGCTAATATAACCGGATTTTAAACCTATCACCGCACATTTAATGCTTTGCAAAAATGTTTTGTTCTTCATGCTTAAACATTGTCCTTTCGCCGCCGTGCCGTGCAATTTTACTTACCGCATAGCAAGTGCATATAGTTAAAAAAGTTGTTAGCCGGGGCTTTGCCACTAACACAGACTTAACCATTATTATTATAGCACATAAACACATTTTGGTAAACTGTAAAATTTTATAGGCTGCATATTGAAACGGCACTGTGTGTTAAGTTCTAAAAGCGACAAAAGAAAACCCACGCCGATAAAAACCGGCGTGGGGACGATAACTATTCACAAAAGCTGTGAGTACCGAATTAAGCTTCTTCTTTCATTTTTGCAAAGCACTCACTGCAGTAAACAGGGCGGTCTTCGCGAGGTTTAAAAGGAACCTTTGCTTCGCTGCCACATGAAGCGCAGTTAGCTACGTGCATTTCACGTGCACCACGTGTTGCGTTTTTGCGGGCGTCACGGCAAGTTTTGCAGCGTTGTGGCTCGTTCTCGAAACCACGGCTAGCATAAAATTCTTGTTCACCTGAAGTGAACACGAAATCTTGACCGCAATCTTTGCATACCAGTGTTTTGTCTTCGTACATTTTGGATCTCCTATCGGTAATAAAAAGTATTTGCCCGCAGAAGGATTTAAACCTACACCTTTGATCTTGGACCAACGCTCTGTTCTTAAGCTATTAGGGGCATATTAAAAAGGTAACGTTAATTACCTATTTTACAATTTTGGGGTAATTTATTGAAAATTACATAACAGCAACTAGCGCAATTTTGCACGCGCACGTTGAAGTGCATTGTCTACTGTTTTCGGCTCTAAATTCAGCCTTTTAGCTATATCGGCATACGACTCTCCATCTAAAAAAGCTACTAAAACTTGCCTTTCAAGCCTTGAAAGTTTAGTTTCTATGTTTTCAAGTGCGCTTTTGTAACTTTCACTTTGAAGCAAAAGTTCCTCGGGGCTGTCTTGCACGCTTGCGCTGTCATCACTTAAATCTAACAGGGGCAGTGCGTTGTTAAGCATTGCGTGCTTTTGGCGTGTTGCACTGCGCACAGCCGAAACAGCGGCATTGTCAATGCATGTGCTTGCATAAGTTGCAAACGTGGCGCCTTTTGTTTCATCATACGCAACAATTGCGCGAAACAGTGCAATTAAACACTCTTGAACTACATCGTCATATTCAAGGCCGCGGCATATTGCTTTTGCGGCAGCACTTTTAACAGCCGGCATAAAATGCGCAATAATTTCATCAAGCGCCTGCTCGTTTCCTGCGCGGACAAGCAGTAATTCCTCAATAAACTTTTGTTGCATTACAGCCCCTGCTTTTTAAAATATAACTAATAATCGTATAAACCAATATATAATATATATTACTCTGAAATAGCCCAAAAGTCAAGCAAAGTTTTACAAATTTGTTATTGAAATTAATAAATTAGAAATAATTGCTAATTGTATCGCCATATTTTTGTACTAAATATACTAATAAATATATTCAACTTCTTGTAAAAAATTGCATAATTATCTTTCAATGGTAATATTTCTTATCCATTTGCCGCTTTTTATGCGAATGAGAGAAAGCACTACTTTAAATATTGTGTCCAACTTTAAGCACACAAAAACAAACGGAACGGGTAAGCCCAGCAATATGCCTGCAATATAACCTGCCGGTATGCTAACAAGCCACACTGCGCCGCAATCGTACAAAAAGGCGCTGTGCGTGTCGCCGCCGCCACGTAAAATTCCCACAATGCACGTCACGTCTACGCATAAAATAAGCTGTATTGCCGCCATCACACCCATTATTGCGAATGCGGCGTCACGTGCGGCAGGTGTCATATCGTAAAGTGTTAAAAACGGTGTTCTTGCTGTTAAAATCATTGCGCAGTTGAACAAACCAACTAAAAAAGAAAACGCAATCATCGAATTAGCAACAAGTTTTGCTTTTTCAGCGCTTCCCTCACCAATTGTCTTGCCTGTTAAAACTGCGGCCGCATTCGCAACACCTACAATTGCAACAAAGCTCAGCTGGTTCAAAATGTTCGCAACACTAAAAGCCGTTACAAAAACTTCGCCTATCCAGCCCATAATTGCGGCTGTAACAAGCATACCAATGCTCCACAGCATTTCGTTGCCAATAACAGGCATTGCATGGCGCATGTATGAGGGCAAAATGCTCTTTGAAAATTTAGTGCAGTGGTGTATTTTAAAGTTCACTGTGCGCTCAAATTTATACATATATATAAGCACCATAACAAGCTCTGAACACCTTGCAATAATAGTGCCCACAGCCGCACCACGCACGCCCATTGCAGGCGCACCCAGCAAACCAAATATAAAAACAGCGTTAAAAAATACATTTATAAAAAAGCTTATGCCGTAAATAACCGCCGATATAACAACCTTTTCAACGGCTCTGAGGCTCATCATATAGTTGTTTGCAATGGCGTACGGCACATATGAGAACGCTATAAGAGACAAATAACCCGTAGCCGCCGCAACAACGTGTTGTTCGCCTGAAAAAAGCCCCATAATTTGCGCCGGGAATGTTAGGCAAAGCAAAGTTACAAGTGTGCTTATAGCAAAAACTAATTGCATACTCATTCGCATAACTTTGCGTATGCTGGTTAAATCGTTTTTACCCCAATACTGCGCAATTAAAACGGTGCCCCCGCTTGAAAGCCCAAAGCACGTTGCCATTAAAAATGTAAATGGCTGTGTTCCTAAATACGCGGCGGAAATTGCAGTGTCGCCAAGGCGCCCCAGCATAACGCTATCCATCATATTAACGCCGAAACTTATGGCATTTTGCAGTGCAACAGGCACAGCAATTGCCAGCACTGATTTTATAAAAGCCCTTTCAAGAATAAGGTGCTTTTTTATATTTGTAAGTGTCATTTTTTCTCCATATTCGCAAATTATTTTAGCGGCAAGCGCTAAGCCGTTTCCGCTAAAATACTAATGCGCATTTTGCGAAAAAATTAGTTTGCCTGCTCTTTCATAGTAAGTGCAATGCGTTTTTTAACAGGGTCTACGCTTATAACCCACACTGTCACAACGTCGCCCACTTTAAGCACCTCTCCCGGGTGCTTTATAAACCTGTTGCATATTTGGCTAATGTGCACAAGCCCGTCTTGGTGCACTCCAATGTCCACAAACGCGCCAAAATCTATAACATTTCGCACTGTACCGGTAAGTTTCATGCCGGCTGTAAGGTCTTTCATGTCAAGCACGTCACTGCGCAATAGCGGCTTTGGCAAGCTGTCGCGCATGTCTCTGCCCGGGCGCAATATTTCCGCTATAATGTCTTCAAGTGTCGGCACGCCCACGCCAATTTGCTCTGCCAGTTTTGCAAGCCCAAGTTTTTTCGCTGTTTCGTCAAGCTTTGCAACTTCAGGCGTTCCAATGTCGCTTGTTTTATATCCGCAAAGCTCCAGCAATTTCTCTGCTGCGTCGTAGCTCTCGGGGTGCACTGCTGTTGTGTCAAGTTTATTTTTCGCACCGGGCACACGCAAAAAGCCTGCACACTGCTCGAACGCTTTCGGCCCCAGTTTCGGCACTTTCAAAAGCTGTTTGCGGCTTTTAAATTCACCTGCGTCCTCGCGCAATTTCACTATATTTTTCGCTGTTGCGGCAGTTACGCCCGCCACACGTGCAAGAAGCGGCGCGCTTGCTGTGTTTATGTCAACACCCACCGTGTTAACACAGTATTCCACAACGCCGTCAAGTGCACCTGAAAGCTGTGCCGCCGGCATGTCGTGTTGATACTGCCCCACGCCTACTGCTTTCGGGTCAATTTTCACCAGCTCTGCAAGTGGGTCTTGCAAGCGGCGCGCTATTGAAACAGCACTGCGCAAGTTAACGTCAAACTCGGGGAATTCCTCTGCCGCAAGTTTTGATGCAGAGTAAACGCTTGCGCCTGCCTCGTTAACAACCATATATTGCACACCTGCATTAATTTCACTAAGCACTTCTGCAGTAAAAATTTCAGTCTCTTTGCCTGCCGTGCCGTTGCCTATGGCAATAACCTCAACACTGTGCTTATTAATTAAGTTTTTAACAACACGCTTTGCCTCGTCCACACGCTTAAATTCCGGTATAGGGAAAATAACCGCTGTATCGAGAACTTTTCCCGTCTCATCAACAACTGCCGTTTTGCAGCCCATGCGGTAGCCGGGGTCCAGCCCTAGGGCAACTTTGCCTTTAATAGGCGGCTGAAGCAAAAGCTGTTGCAAGTTGTTGCTAAACACTTTAATCGCGCCTTCGCACGCTTTTTCCGTTAAATTGCTGCGCGTTTCACGCTCTAGGCTCGGCGCAATAAGCCTTGTGAAAGCGTCATCTGCGGCACTTTCAACAAGCTTTGCGCACTCGCTCTCGTTTTTCATGTATTTCGTGCTAACCATGTTCATGGCTCTGTCGTTTTCTACTTTTATGCTAACTTTTAAAAAGCCCTCGCGCTCGCCTCTGTCAACTGCAAGTGTGCGGTGCCCTGCCATTTTTGAAGTTAACTCTTCATACTCATAATAGCCGCTGTAAACGCTGTCTTCATCAGGCTTTGCCGCCTTGCTTTGTAGCATTGCCGTAACGTTATACAAACTACGCAGGCTAGCGCGCATTGCAGCGTCATCGCTTATCATCTCTGCAATAATATCGCTTGCACCTTGAAGTGCCGCCTCAGCGCTGTCTACCTGTTTTTCTTCATCTATATATTCTTGCGCCATTTCAAGCGGTATATCGCCCATATTTTGTTCTAAAATTGCAAGCGCAAGCGGCTCTAGCCCTTTTGCTTTTGCAATGCTTGCCCTTGTTTTGCGCTTTGGCCTATACGGCCTGTAAATGTCTTCAAGCTCCGCCAAAGTTTTAGCGTTTTCAATGCTCTTTTCAAGCTCGGGCGTCATTTTTTCTTGCTCTGTAATGCTGTTTATAACGGTCTGCCTCTGCTCGTCAAGCTTGCGCAGGTATGCGAGCCGCTCGTCAACTTCTCTCAAAGTTTGGTCGTCCATACTGCCTGTTGTCTCTTTGCGGTAACGCGCAATAAACGGTATTGTGTTGCCCTCATCTATAAGCGCTATCGTGTCGGCAAGCCTTTTTTCGTCCAGTTTAAATTCTGCCGCTAAAATTTTTGCGTAATTTGTCATTTGTCTGTCTCCTTGTAAATATAACTGTTTATCGGTGTATTTTTCGCTTCGTTAGCTGTTTTTTCTTGTTTTTTGCTTAAAAAGTAAATTAAAGCCACATACATTACAAATATAAAGGCGGCGCTTATTGAAACTGCCGTGCCAAGTGCAAAGCCCACTGTTTCATACTCGAAAACAATGTCGTTTTCGCCCATGTCACACAAAACTGCCATTAGCCCATTCGACACTTTTTCTATTTCCACACTCTGCCCGTTTACAGTTGCTGTAAAGCCCTCGTCATAAGGCACAGAGAAAAAAACAAGCCGTGGCTCTGTAAGCTCAATGTCACACGTGAAGCCGCTTTGCGTTGCAACAAAATTTTGCACGGCGTTTTGCCTGTGGCTGTCCATATCGCTTACATACGTAGCGTAATTTAGCACAGGTTCACCGTTTAAATTGTACGAGTCCATATATGCGCCGTACTTATAAACCTGCTCTTGCGTAAGGGCAACTGCGTGCACAAGCATTTTGCTTGCCTCTTCTTCGCTAATAGCCTCAAAGTCTTCAATTTTTATATATTTATTGTAAGCAAAGCCCATAGCGGCATAGTTTGTGTTCTCGTAAATGCTAAAACTGCCGGAGTTAAACGCAAACTCAAAGCCCCCACCAGTGTAATTATCTCTGAAAGAAGCCTCGCTGTCAAGTGGCATTGCCGTATATTTTACGCCAAGCAAGCCGCGCAGTGCATAGTTGTCGTGCTCGGGCTTGCTTGAAACGTCGCGTTTCACATCAACAGACGGGTAAAACTCCATTATAGACGGCGTTACTGTGCTGTGGAAAAATTGCAGGCTTGCTTTATTTGCCCAAAGGCTAAAATTGTCGTGCATTTCATATGTGTCTGTCCTGTAAAAATTGCCGTCATCGGGCCAGTCTATCGCAGGTGCGTCTTCATACATTTGTGTGCGGTAATCTTTGTCGTTTTCCCACTGTGGGAACTTGCCCAGCGCTACATGCGCAATGCTATACAAAACAGAAAAACCCAAAATAAACGCAAGCATAAGCTTTAAAAATGCGCGCGTTCCGCTTTTGTAACGCAGTGCAATGTAAAAAAGCAAAATGCCAAGCAGTGCTATTAAAAACTGAAGCCAAAACTGCTCAGCGTTATTAACTGCGCCAATTTTCCACGTATCATCAACCTTTGTTGGCACAATGCCAAACAATATAAACCCTAAAGTTATTATAGCCACAACTTTTAAAGCGCCTAAAATATTAAAGCGCACGGCACCGCCGTCAAGCGGCAAGAACTGCCGTGGCTGTGAGACTCCCTCTAAAACATGCGCCGTAGCAAGGCACATTAAAAGTATGGGCATGTAATACCACCGCGCATAATAGCTTGAGTTGAGCGCATAAAAAGAGCTGTTCAAAACAGGCACAAGCGCCATACAAAAGCACACAATTAAAATAAGTGTTACAGGGCTTTTTCTTCGTGCACGCATAAACGCAAGCACACCTACACAGCTTACAACGGGCAAAAATGCTGAAAGGCTCGTCCATTTTATTGCGCCCTCTGTGTATATAGAAGGGATATAAGCCGGGTCCGGTGGCATGAAAAGTGAGGTGAATATGGCAAAATATTGTTGCACTTCACCATACATTAAAAACCTAAAACCGCTTGATAAATTTACGGTGCGTGGGTTTTCCATAATAGATAAAAACGACGGCCACAGCAAAATAAACGCCATAAAAACGCCGAGTAAAGACTCGAATGCAAGCAAAATAAAATGCTTTAATGATATTTTATAATCTTTGCACGCAACCTTAATTATAAAGTAAATAAACAAAAATAATATTTGCCCTACAAAGAAAAAGTAGTTGTTAAGGCAGTTTACAGCAACAAAAACGGCAAAAAAACAGCGCCTTTTGTTGTATACAAATTCATCAAGTGCCCACAGCAAAAAAGGGAAAAGCGCAACAGCGTCTACAAAAATATAAAAGAACACGTTGTAAACCGTAAAGCCTGAAAAGGCGTAAAGAACAGAGCCTATAAGTGCGCCATTTTCTGTGTGCAAGTACCTGCGTAAATACATAAACGCGCCAAGGCCTGCCGTGCCGAATTTAAGCGCCAAAAGCGGCACCATTAAAAACGGCGAAAAAGACGCAGGAAAAAGCGTAGAAAGCCAAAAAAACGGCGAGCCCAATGTATAGTATGAATACGAGTTTATTATGGAACTGCCAAGGTCTGTTTCCCAGCTCCACTGGCCGTTTCCACTTTTGAGAAAATTGTTAACATACATATAAAACGGTGTCATTTGGCTGTTATAGTCGCCACAATACGTAAAAAAACCTTTGTCTATAATAACAAACGGCACAAAAATGCACAAAGCACACGCCGCCGAAATTACAAAAGCCTGCACATACATTTTAAAATTTGTACTTTTCAATGTTAATTGCTGTTGAAACATTATATTTCGCTCTCCGTTTTTTTTAATATAAAAAATTTGCCTTTATTTCGGCTTTTAATTTCGCCGTAATGTGATATAATAACAATTACTACTTTAATAAAGAGGTTAAAAAATGCAAAAATACACGTTTAACGCACTTTTGTCACGCATGAAATATATAACGCGCTGGGGACTTATGCGCAGTGCCCGCAGCGAAAATTTAAGCGAGCACACAGCCGAAACAAGCGTTTTAGCGCACACGTTGAGCTTAATATCAAAGCACATTTACAAAACAGACGTGCGCAGTGAAGTTGTTGCAATTGCGGCGCTTTACCACGACGCAAGCGAGATTTTAACAGGCGACATGCCAACGCCGGTGAAATATAAAAACGACACGCTTAAAAAGGCATACAAACAGCTGGAAAACGACGCCGCAACATCGCTTTGCACGCTTTTGCCAAGCGAGCTTCAAGGTGAAATGCACGGCTTTTTAACAGGCGATTGCCTCACAAAAAAAGAGGCGCAAATATTAAAAGCGGCCGACAGGTTAAGTGCACTTATTAAATGTATAGAGGAGCAAAACAGCGGCAACAACGAATTTGCCGGCGCAAAGCAGCACCAGTTAAGCGCGCTGAAAGAAATGAATTGCCCCGAGGCCGATTACTTTATAGAAAATATGCTTTCGTGCTATTCCATGACGCTTGATGAACTGGCGATTAGTTGGTAGAA
>CAYJHA010000020.1:0-8701 GCA_964369785.1 uncultured Bacteroides sp. | reverse complement strand
ATATGCTTTCGTGCTATTCCATGACGCTTGATGAACTGGCGATTAGTTGGTAGAAGTTGCAAGTTATCGTTGAACCTCTGCCGCATACTCAATTGCTCTTTCAATAATTTCATCTATATCGCTAAAATGCGAAAGCCCACAGCATGCCCTGCGCAAGCTTGCCGCACCTTTTAGCCCGTGCATGTAATGTGCCGCGTGCGTTCTTGATTGTTGCATGGCAACAAATTCGCCCTTGTCCTCACACATGTCGTATATATGCTGTTTCATTGTGGCAAGGCGCTGTGCTATTGTAGGCGGCGGGGGCAATTGCTCGCCTTTAAGCGCCGCCGCAACTTCACCGAACAGCCACGGGTTCCCCATGGCGCCGCGCCCTATTGCCACGCCGTCACACCCTGTTTCGCTAAGCATACTAAGCGCACTTTCTGCACTTACAACGTCACCGTTTGCAACAACGCCCACTTTTACGGCGTTTTTTACCTGCGCAATAACGTCTCGGTGCACGCCCGGCGTGTACATTTCTTTGCGCGTTCTGCCGTGCACCGTTATTAGCTGCACGCCTGCCTCCTCGCAATATTTTGCCACTTCCACGGCGGTGTAATCGTAGCCCTCGCCGCCCCAGCCAATGCGTGTTTTAACAGTTACGGGCACACCGTACTCATTTGCACTTTTCACGGCTGCGCGTGCAATTTCACCTGCAATCTTCGGCGTTTTCATAAGTGCACTTCCGGCACCGCTGCCCGTTATTTTAGGCGCAGGGCACCCCATGTTTATGTCAATAAAATCAAACGTTACATCATTGTATTTTCCGCTACAAATCATTTTTACAGCCTCGGCTATGCAATTTTTATCCTCACCGAAAAGCTGTATACCGAACGGCGCACTTCCGCCACCGCCACGCATAAGCAAAACGCTCTTTTTATCGCCCATTGTAAGCGCTTTTGCGCTAACCATTTCGCTTACAGTAAAAACTGCACCGTGCTTTTGGCAAAGGCGGCGCACAGTTGTGTCTGTTATTCCTGCCATGGGCGAAAGATACGCACCATCGCACAATTTTAACTTTTTCAAAAAATTATCACTCATAAATATTAAGTATACCATAAACGCGCGTTTTATGGTATACTGGTTTTGTAAATTTTTATTATTTTGTAATTTTTCACGCAAGATAGGAGATATAGTTTTGAAACTACTTGTAATAGACGGCAACAGCATTGTAAATAGGGCATTTTACGGCATAAAACTGCTCAGCAACAAAAACGGGCAGTATACAAACGCAATAACAGGCTTTTTTAACATGATTTTAAAGCTTGAAACAGAGTATAAACCCGACGAAGTGGCAATAGCGTTTGACTTAAAAGCGCCTACTTTCCGCCATAAAATGTATAGCGATTACAAAGCGCACCGCAAGGGAATGCCCGAAGAGCTTGCAAGCCAAATGCCAATTTTGAAAGAACTGCTGTGCTTTTTGGGCTATAACTGTGTTAGCCTTGAGGGCTTTGAGGCAGACGATATTTTGGGCACGCTTGCTAAGGCATGTGAAAAACGCGGTGATACATGCTACATTGCAACTGGCGACAGAGACAGCCTGCAACTTGTGACAGACACTTCAACAGTGCTTTTGCTTAGCACCTACATGGGCAAAAGCACCACTTATGTTATGGATAA
The DNA here is from genome assembly GCA_964369785.1 of uncultured Bacteroides sp. Taxonomy (GTDB): domain Bacteria; phylum Bacillota; class Clostridia; order Oscillospirales; family Ruminococcaceae; genus Ruthenibacterium. Next base: position 7,039 of record CAYJHA010000020.1, on the reverse strand, counting down.
AGCCGCTATTTTAGAAAAATACAACCTAACACCAAAACAGCTTATAGACGTTAAAAGCCTAATGGGCGATGCGTCTGACAACATACCCGGCGTTGCAGGAATAGGTGAAAAAACGGCGCTGACACTTATACAAAATTTTGGCAGTTTGCAAGGCGTTTATGATAACATTGACGACGCAAGCATAAAAAAAGGCGCACGTGAAAAACTTATAAACGGCAAGGAAAGCGCTAATGTAAGTTATGAGCTTGCCACAATAAACTGCGCTGTACCGATAGAAACAAACGCAGGCGCATATAAAAAAACTAAAGACGCCGAAAGCCTGGAAAAAGCGGCAAGGCTTTTTAGCGAGCTTGAAATGTTTACTGTAATTAAAAAGCTGGCACTTGACACTACCAATAGCGGCGGCGCTGAAAGCACAGCTGAAGCAAGGCAAGCGTTATTGCCACCGTTTACGCTTGTTGAAAGTATAAACGAGTTTAACTCCGAAAGCGCAGTTTTTATTTGTGCTGTACCTAATGAAGCAACACCCAAAACAGCACAAGGCAAAGCAACCAAAACAGCGGCACAAAACGGGCAAACAGAGCTTTTTACAGCAGAGCAAACTTCATTTGACGCACCTGTTGATGCGGCAAGCAACACAACACCCGAACAAGGTGAAAAAACGGCACTTGAACTTGCGCTTGAAACAGCGCAAGAGGGCGACAGCGCAAAAGACAAAAGTAGCGCCCCAAAATTTACTTGTGTTCAGAAAAACAAACTGTTTATAACAGACGAAAACAGCGCAGAATTTATGGCATTGCTTGAAAACGAGAACGCAGAAAAGCACTGCTTTGACGCAAAAATTTTGCACCACATAGCCTTTTCAAAAGGCAAAGAAGCTAAAGGCATAACGTTCGACGCAAAAATTGCGGCGTACTTGCTAAAGCCCGACGCACGCGACTATACAATAAGCGAGCTTGCGCTATCTTACGGTGTAAACGCCGAGTATGCGCTTGCAAACGCAGTGGGTAGCACAGGCGCCATTAGCAATGCAAACTGCACCGACGCCGCAGTTTTAGAGGGGCTTTGCATGGCGCTTCTAAGCGAATGTGACGCACAAGGCATGAAAAGCCTACTTTTTGACATTGAAATGCCGCTGTGCAAGGTGCTTGCAGACATGGAAATGCAAGGCATACTTGTAGATAGCGACGGCATTGCCGCTTTTGGCAAAGAGCTAAAAGCCGCACTTGAAAAAGAACTTAGCATAATTCACGAACATGTGGGCTATGAATTTAACGTAAACAGCCCAAAACAGCTTGGCAAGGCACTTTTTGACGACTTAGGCCTGCCAACAGGCAAAAAGACGAAAAGCGGCTACTCCACAAATGCGGAAACGCTTGAAAAATTGCGCAAATATTCACCTGTTATCGACCATATTTCGCTTTACAGAACTTATCAAAAGCTAAACTCCACATATATTGAGGGGCTTTTAAAAGTTGTTGCGGAAGACGGGCGCATACACACAACGTTTAACCAAACAGAAACGCGCACGGGGCGCATATCATCGGGCGAGCCGAATTTGCAAAACATACCCGTTCGCACAGAGCTTGGCAGCAGGCTTCGCAAATATTTCGTAGCAGGTGAAGGCAACGTGCTACTAGACGCAGATTATAGCCAAATTGAGCTGAGAATTCTTGCGCATATATCTGCCGATGAGACAATGATAGGCGCGTTTTCACGCGGTGCAGACATTCACCGCTCTACCGCGGCAAAAAGCTACGGTGTAAGTGAAGATGAGGTTACGGCGCAAATGCGCTCGTCCGCAAAGGCTGTTAACTTCGGCATTGTGTATGGCATAGGCGCATTCAGCCTTGCGAAAGATTTAGATATAAGCGTGAAAAAGGCAGATGAATTTATAAAAACGTATTTCGAAAACTTCCCGGGCGTTAAAAAATATCTTGATGATACGGTAGAAACCGCAAAAAAAGACGGATATGTGACAACGCTTTACGGCAGACGCAGAAATTTGCCCGAGCTTGCAAATTCTAATTTCAACGTGCGCTCTTTAGGCGAGAGAATGGCAATGAACACACCCATTCAAGGCACAGCGGCAGACATTATAAAGCTTGCAATGGTGCGCGTTTATGACAGGCTGAAACGCGAAAATTTAGCCGCAAAGCTAATTCTTCAAGTGCACGATGAGCTTATTGTAGAGTGCCCTGAGCACGAAAAAGATAAAGCGGCACAAATTATTGCCGAGGAAATGCGCACAGCGGCGCAGCTAACAGTGCCACTTGTGGCAGACGTGAACAGCGCTGAAAATTGGTACAATGCTAAAGGGTAAACGGCTGCACGTTTGCGTTTTGAACAGCCTTTGTAAGGTACGCATTTTATGCGTGCCTCAGACTGTCAAATTTGTTTGGCAGAAAACATCATCAAAACCCACGGGCGGCGAAACGCCGCCCCTACAATAATACGCACTCACCGTGTAGGGGACGGGTTTCCCGTCCCGAAACGCGGCAAAATTGATGACACGCCGCAGTATATTCACGCATTGCAAATTTGCACCGCAAACGGGCGGCGAAACGCCGCCCCTACAAAAAACTAACCGCAAAAAAGGGTTCAGCACATGCAATTTCTGCATGTGCTGTTTTTGCGCTGTCTTTTAATAATTTTTAGGGCTATTAAAAAGAAGCTACCCTAAAGCAAAGGCTTTGCCAACACTTTTTGTGATGGCGGCTTTGGGTGCGGTAACTTCAACAAATTAACCCCACACAGCGCTGTGTTTTACGCTATACAAGCGTTTTTACCATTAATATCTATGACATGCGAATTGTACACGTGCCAAACCCCCGCTTTGCATATAATTATATATTCAAAGCTGTGCGGTTTTATGCATGGGCGGCGGCAAGAATTTTCTAAATACTTAATGCAAAACCTTTTCCGCGCACGCCCACGCAAAGCCTATATAAACCCGCTAAGCGGAAACAGTCGAATATGCATAATATGAATAAATAGTATCCCATGTAAGTTTATCTACAAAGCCGGTAACTGTAAGGCCGAAGTTTTGTTGGAAACTTTGCACAGCGGCAAGTGTGTTTTCGCCGAAAATGCCGTCAACCGAAACAAAATCGGGCTCACAATAGCGCGTTGCAATGGCGTCCATATACGTTTGAAGCCTGTAAACTTGAAGCCCTGTGCTACCAAGCGTAAGCACTTCGCCGCCATACTCACCGTCAGGCAGTGCGTTTTCGCTATCTTTGCTGTATGTGCACGTTAGGAAAATTATAGCCAGTGCATTCCATGTGTTTTCGCCCACAATGCCGTCTTGTGCAAGCCCAAATTCCTTTTGGAAGCTTTTAACAGCAGCAACTGTCTGTGCGTCAAAGCTGCCTGTAATTTCTGCAGGGCGTGTATATTCATAAAACGGGCTTATGTAGCTCAATTGATATTGTACGTAAGATACAACGTCGCCTTGCATGCCCTCTTGCACATCATAGCCGGGGTACGGGAATACATCAAAGCTTACCACAGGCCCGTCAATTGTGCGAAGCTTTGAAAACTGCGCATAAATGCTGTCCCATGTCACAGGGCCTATAATGCCATCTACTGTAAGCCCTTGCAAGCCCTGCCAAATTTTTACGGCATTTTCTGTTGCCACACCGAAAACTCCGTCGTATGCTATTGTGGGCAATGTAATGTAATATGCACTTAATAAATACAAATAGTACTGCATTTCTTTCACTTCTGTGCCTGTGTCGCCCACTCTCAGCGCTGTACCCGGGTAAATGCCCGGGCGTGCACCCTCCGGCAAAAGGTCGTTTATAACGTCTGTGTAAATCTCGTAAAGTTTATCCCATGTAAGTTTGCCCACAATTCCGTCGGCCGCCAGCCCGTAGTAAGACTGGAACGCTATAACGCTTGTTCTTGTGCCGCTTCCAAATGCGCCGTCTACCGCTAAATCGGGCACAGCAGAGTTATTTGTTGAAACAATAGAAAGCCAAAACTGCATACGCTTTACATCGTCGCCGTTGCTGCCAACGCTCAGCAGTGTGCCGGGGTATTCACCGGGGCTTGTAATGCCGGGCTCTGTGTCTAGAACGCCGCTTGTGTATTCTTTATAAATTGCGTCCCACGTAATTTGCCCAATTACACCGTCAACTTCAAGCCCATAATATGCTTGAAACGCCTCTACGGCCGCTTTTGTTTGTGCGCCAAACTGCCCATCTACTGTTATAGACGGCAAGCTAGGCACAAACTCTGCAATTTCATCAAGCCAAAACTGCGCCTGTGAAACGCTGTTGCCACTGCTTCCAACACTTAGCGACGAACCGGGGTACTGCCCGTCAACAAGGTCGCCCGTCGGTTTTTCACCCTCACTTGTAAGCTCTGCTAAATCTTTCACAGCCACATAAATATAGCTTATTTTATACCATGTTGTGCGGCCTACTATTCCGTCGGCCGTTAAATTAAACTGTGTTTGGAATTTTTTCACGGTTTCTGCCGTGCCACTTCCGAAATTACCGTCTACATCTAACGTGCCAAAAGCCGGGTAATCTTCTGCAATGCGGTTCAATTGCCGCTGTGTAATTTTAACATAAGTGCCCGAACTGCCAATTGTAAGCGGCGTGCCCGGGTAGCTTTCGGGTATGCTTTGTATATTATTTGTTCGTATAATCTCAATGTTGTTTCCATAGTAATATTCTAGTATCTCAATCGCTGTATAGCCTTGCTCTGCAAGTGTAACGGTGCCCCATTGTTTCATGCCGGGGCATGTTACTGTTTTTCCGTCACAATACTCTGAAAAATATGGGTTTACTGTGTTTGTCTCGCGTATATAAGTGTTGAAAATTTCATCTGCAATAACACTTACAGAGTCATATATTGTACGTCCGTGCACATAATATTGGTCGTAGCTTGTGCTGTTTGTAATTTCAAAATTATAGCCTTTGCTCAAATACCACTCTGTGTAAATTCTATTTAGTGCTATGCTTATTTGTGCATGTATATTAGCACGAAGTGATTGCTCGGGCCAAGTGGGGTAAATTTCACTCGACGCAACATTTTTAACATAGTCTATAAACGGCACAGTAACATCTTGCGCACTTGCAGTAGGTTTACCCAAATGCACTGTAATGTTTTTAGGTATTATAACCTCTGTTAGTAAAATAGGCGCCGTTTCACAAGCGGCGTTTGGTGGTGGGGCACTGCCTCCTGTGCCGTTTAAAAGCGCATGCACTGGCGTGTCAATAACGCGGGCTTCGTTTGCGGCTTCCCTCACCGGCGCACTCTCGTCTGTAATTTTCGGCGTTAAGTACACCTGTGCCAACGACACTTGCCCGTCAAACACCTGAAAAGCGTTTATTATTGTTGTAACGTACTCATCGCTTTCTACTTTTAAGTCATAAGTTCCGTATGGTTGTAATGTGTTATCTTCATTTAAAGAAAAATACTGTGGTGGGCAGTCCAGCTGTAAGTTCACAGCATTGCCGTTTTCGTCTGTGAACACCTCAAACAAAACGGTTTGCCCGCCCCCTTCATAAACAGTTACTTTTGCGCCTTCTATGGGCACAGCGCTTTCGGCGGCGCTAACTTGCGTTCGCAATGTACCTGTGCCGCCTGTCATGAAATCGCTCATGGGCTCATCTCCTCTCTTTTAGTTATGTTATGTAAAATTTTTATTGTTTGACACAAACAAAAGGCTTTTCTTTTTTCGCATTTTGTAATATACTTAAATATAACAGCAAATTTTGCTTTAAAGTGTTCATTTTACGCTTTAAAAGCCCGAATATTTTTATATTTTTATTTTTGCTTGAATACAAAAAAAATTATGCGCTATACTATTGTATAGACAAAAAAACATAGAAACGGAGAGAGGATTATGATACATATAATTGAAAACGAACATTTGTACGTGGAAGTGGACACCATGGGCGCACAGGTGTGCAAAATAACAGATAAACGAACAAACGCACCCTTACTTTGGACAGGTGAAGAACCATGGAAGGACCGCCATGCGCCAATACTTTTCCCATATTGTGGGCGCTTAAAAGGCGGCAAATTCTCAATAGACGGCGTTGAGTACGAGGGCGAACTGCACGGCTTTGCAAGGGACCTTGCACATATTATGCAGCAAAAAACAGACACAAGCGTTACATTAAAGCTTGAGGCAAACGTACTTACAATGGAAAAATGGCCGTTTGCATTTGGGCTTACAAGCACATTTGAGCTTAACGGCAAAACGCTTAACCACAAAATTGAAGTAGTGAACGACGGCGATGAAAACATGACATTTGGCTTTGGCTACCACCCGGGCTTTATGTGCCCGTTTGATGAAAGCCACACAGCAGGCGACTACGAGATAGTTTTCGACACACCTGAAACGCCTGTTGTTATTGAAACAGGTTCCGAGAGTGGGCTTGTTACAGGCAATATATACACGCTTTTTGAAAACGAGAGCACAATGCAGCTTTCCGACACTCTTTTCGACAAAGGCAGCATTTGCATGTCAAACCTAAAAAGCAAAACGCTTAGCATTGTTGAAAAAGGCACGGGGCGTAAAATGGTTTTCGGCATAGAGGGCTTCCCGTATGTTCTGCTTTGGTCTCAGCCAGGGGCGCTTAAATTTTTATGTGTAGAGCCATGGCACACATTGCCCGACGAAGAGAACACAAGCGGCGTTTGGGCAGACAAAAAGCCTGCTATTACGCTAAAACCTGAGGAGAAATTTAACACTTGTATGCCTATGACATTTGAGATATAATTTTATATATAAATAAAAGGAGCAAATTAATGAACAATAACAATAACAATAACAATAACAATAACAATAATAATAACTACAACAATGGCCAGTACCAGAACAACGGCCAATACCAAAATAACCAATACGCAAATAATGGCCAGTACCAAAATAACGGCCAGCACCAAAACAACCAATACGCAAACAACGGCCAGTACCAAAACAACGGCCAGTACCAAAACAACCAATACGGATACGACCCTAATATGTACCAAAGCCAAAACAACGCAACAAACAATATGTTTTATACAAATACAG
>CAYJHA010000019.1:0-23409 GCA_964369785.1 uncultured Bacteroides sp. | reverse complement strand
CGCCTAAAAAGAGTGGCTAAGTTATAAATTGTCAAGCCCTTCATAAATAGACATCATTGGAAGCATTACGGCCAGCACTATTGTTATTATTATAACCGCAACAAACACAATTATTAGTGGTTCAAGTGCTGTTAAAAGTGTTGCGGTGCTGTTTTCAACTTCTTCGTCATAATAGTTTGCCAATTTTTCAAGCATTCCGTCTAAATCTCCGCCCTGTTCACCTATTTTAATCATATTGCCCATAAGCTTTGGGAAAACGCCGTCGTTTAATATAGGCTCTGACAGTGAGGCGCCCAGCATAACTTCATCTTTTGCACGTACAAGGCTGTTTTTAAAGTGGTTGTTAGTCATTGTACTTGCGGCAATTTCAAGTGCTTCTATATGAAGCACACCTGCTGAAATTAGTGTTGCAAGTGTGCGGCACACGCGTGCGGCGGCCGTTTTTGTTGCAAGCGTGCCAACAAGCGGCAATTTTAGCTGAACAGATGAGAAAAACTGCTTTCCGCCTTCTGTTTTTGAGAAACGATATATGCCGAAAATTGCGGCAGACAAAAACAAAAGAACAAAATACCAGTTTGCTTGCATAAATTTGCCTGCGTTAATTACAACTTGTGAAAAAGCCGGCATGTCTGCGTTTAAGTCTTGCAAAATTTCTTCAAAACTTGGCACAACAAACGCAAGCAAACCTATAACAACGGCCGTTGCAATTATGAACACTACAATAGGGTAAGCTGACGAGCGCCGCACCAGCGCTGAAAGTTTTGCTTGCTTTTCAAGTTGAATAGCCATGCGCTCGAACGACTTTTCAGGTGTGCCGCTTGCCTCACCGGCGGCAACTGTTGTTACAAAAATGTGCGAAAAAATTTTGGGCGACAGGCGCATTGACTCTGACAGTGCCATGCCTTTTCTTATGCCGTCGTAGCATTTTGCAACTGCGCCACTTAAAGGCTTGTTTTCTGTTTGGTCTCGAAGCATTTCAAGTGCAATTATAAGTGGCACACCTGCCGAAAACATGCTTACAAACTGGCGGCAAAAAACAGCTAAATCTCGCGGTTTTGGTGCAGAATTAAAGCTAATGTTAAGCTGCTTATTTAGTGCGCCCGCTTCGCTTAAATTTAGCGGTGTTTTACCCTGTGCCTTTAGCTGTTTATACGCTTGCTTTATGTCTTCGGCCTGTAAAACACCTTTTAAATTTTTGCCGCGCTCGTCTACCGCTGTGTATGAAAAATTTGCCATACCCCACCTCGCTGTATATTATTTTCATCACGAATCTGCTGCTATTTTTAACAGCTCTTCAAATGCCGTTACACCGCCTGCAACTAAATTTACACTGCTGTCAAAAAGTGTGTTCATTCCGTTTGCCACGGCTATTTCTTTTATTTGCTCTGAGGATTTTTTTGCTAAAATTGCGCGTCTTATTTCGGGCGTAATTTCCATTATTTCATAAACGCCTATTCTGCCATAATAACCTGTGTTGTTACAAAGGTGGCAACCAACAGGCATGTGTATGTGCACATTTTGTTCACTTTCAGCGCTTTTTTTCATTAACTTTAACTGCTTAGGTGTTGCCGCAACAGGCTTTCGGCACGCTGTGCAAAGCCTACGCACAAGGCGCTGTGCTATTAGCCCTGCCAAAGAGTCTGCAAGTAAATATGGCTGTATGCCCATTTCCAAAAGGCGTGTAATTGTGGCGGCGGCACTGTTTGTGTGCAGTGTGCTTACAACTAAGTGCCCTGTTATTGACGCTTGCACTGCTATTGCGGCTGTTTCTTTGTCGCGTATTTCGCCTACCATAATAATGTCCGGGTCGTGCCTTAAAATACTGCGCAAAGAGCCTGCAAATGTAAGGTCTGCTTTGTTGTTAACTTGAACTTGGTTTACACCTGCCATATTAGCCTCAACAGGGTCTTCAATAGTTATAATGTTTGTGCCTTCTCGGTTTAGCTCGCCCAAAGCGGCATAAAGCGTTGTGCTTTTTCCGCTACCGGTGGGGCCTGTTACAATAATAATGCCGCTTTGCTTTTCAAGTATTTTATCAAACAACAAAAGCTCACTTTGTTGCAGGCCAAGCTCTGCTTTTGTACGCAAAAAGCCGGCTTGTGAAGATATTCGCATAACAATTTTTTCGCCGTACACGGTGGGAATAACGGCAACACGTGCGTCGTAGTCTAGGCGGTCTATATTTATAGTAAAGCGGCCGTCTTGCGGGCGGCGTTTTTCAGAAATATCCATGCCGCCCATAATTTTTATGCGCGTTGAGAGCGCAGGCAACAAATTGATGTCGTATATCATTTTGTCTCGCAGTACACCGTCAATTCTATACCGCACGCGCACTTGTTTTTCAAGTGCGTCAAAATGAATATCGCTTGAGCGGCTGCGCACTGCTTGCTCAATTATACTGCGCACAAGCTTAACAATAGGTGCGTTTTCCAGTTCTTCTTGCGCTTGTTGCTCGTTTTGCTGTTCTGCTTGCGTTTGCTCTTCAAGGCCTTTTGTATACGTTTCTGCCGCGGCCATTGCCTCGTGCGTGCCAAAGTATTTATCCAGAACTGCGTTAATCTCTCCCACTGTTGCAATGCGAGGCTCTATAACAGCATTTGTAATAATGGCAATGTCATCTTGCGCTTCCATATCTAAAGGGTTAGACATAGCAAGAATTAAAACGCCTGCATTGTCGTCTTTAAATTTCAGCGGCAAAACGTTGTGTTTTCGCAAAATTTTGCCGCTAACAAGTTTTATAATATCTGCCGGTATTTTAACACCGCGCAAGTGTACGCGCTTAATATTAAGCTGAAGTTCCAAAACATTTGCAATGTCGCTGTCTGTTACCATGCCAAGTTCAATTAAATAATCGCCCAGCCATTTATGGTTTTTCTTTTGCATTTTAAGCGCCTGTTCAAGCTGATTTTGCGTAATTATGCCCTTGTGTATTAATAGGTCGCCCAGGCGATATTTTTGTAGGTTTTCGTTTTGCATATATGTTTCCTCGCATGGTTTTAATGTTGTTACAGCTTTATGCTTGCTTTGCTATATATTTAATTTATTTAAGCCTGTTAAGCTATATTTGTTAAAATATGCAAATTAGCGCAATATATTCATTTAAAACATTCTCAAATTCTTTTGGGGCTAATTTATTAGGCGCCGCCCGCATAGATGTAAAAACAATATGTATAAACACACATAATAAATAATACTTGCAATTAAAACAAAAACGTGCTATAATGTTTTGGCAATCATGCGTATAGTGCTTTGCACTTTTCCCGTGACGGTTGTGATGGAGTTCATATCAAAACATATGCTCCCATAAGTCAAACCAAAAGAGGTGAAAGAAATGAAAGAAGGAATACATCCGAAATACGAGACTTCAGCAGTTGAGTGTGCGTGTGGCAATAAATTTGAAACACGTTCAACAAGGGGCGAAATACACGTTGAGGTTTGTGCTAAATGCCACCCGTTCTACACAGGCAAACAAAAACTTGTAGATTCAGGCGGACGTGTTGACCGTTTCAACAAACGTTTCAACATTGACAATAAGTAATTAATATTAAAGGGGTTACGGCGAAATTTTTACATTTCGCCGTAACTTTTTTATTTGATGAAGGTGATATTTTGCAAGAGTATAAAACAATAAGCGGTGTTTCCACCGCCACAATATACGAGAAAAAATCTGAATTCATATCAAACGCCGCTTTTGTTGACACAGAGCAAAGCGCCATGAGCTTTTTAAACGATATACGTGCAAAAAACAGCGGTGCCGCGCACAATGTTTTTGCCTACATTTTAAAAGACGGCGCAAAAGAGCGTTGTAGTGACGACGGAGAGCCCGCTAAAACATCAGGGCCGCCAACGCTGGAAGTTATACGCCATACAGGGCTTGTAAACTGCATTATTGTTACAACACGCTACTTTGGTGGCACACTGCTTGGCACAGGTGGGCTTGTGCGTGCATATACGCAAGCGGCAAGTGCGGCGCTTGGCTGTGCGCAAATTGTAACAGTTAGCGTGTGCCTAAAAGCAGAGCTATGCGTGCCGTACGCGCTATATGAACAGGCACTGCGCATTGTAACACTAGCCGGCGCAAAAGTGGGCGAGTGTGAGTTTTTAGGCAATGTTACAATACCTTTTGTAATGCTACCCATACATAAAGAGGGCATTTTGCAAGAGCTTCAAACGCTGTGCAAGGGCCCTGCTGATATAAAAATATCAGAGCCGTTTAATGCGCCGTTTTAAAAAAATATAAAGGCAGTGATGAAATAAATTGCATTTCATCACTGCCGTTTTTTATGTCACATTCGGCCTGTCGCCGTCGCCGTCTGCCTTAAACATTGTAAAATTTTCGCTGTCTGTTGTAAAAAAATAAAACTCCGTATTTTCGTAAAGGGGTGGGGTTAAATAGTTCGGTATAATATTTTCGTCTTGTTCACTGCGTGCACAAAAGCCTATTTTTGCAAAAGTTTCCTCGCCTATTCCGTAGCAATAACAGTCAGCATACTCTGCATTTTTTTCTTTTATTAAGCCGTCAATGCTTTCGCCCAATGCCTCAAATATAAAGCTTTGCCCAATAAAATCCACAATGCGAATAACGTTTGTTCCGCTTACATTAACGCTGTGGGTTATAAGTAAAGCCTTGTATTTTTGGCTGTTTACGTTCTCTTTCAGGCTTGTGCTGTTTTCGCAATTATCAAATTTTTCGTGCGTTCTGCTTTTGTTACAATCCTCGCTGCAAGCATCGCCCAAAACGCCGTAAACTTCGTATTTTTTGAGCGGATAATTAAAATAGCGCCTTTTAATGTACCATAAATCTTTAAAAGGGCGCAAGCTTTTGCATGGTGTAAAATGTTCATTTAAGCTATCAAAGTTTTTTATAAGTTCAAGCTTAAACTTCGTGCTGTAAGCCGATTTTAAGCCGCCTTGCTTCTTACCATTGCTTTGTGCGCAAGCTTTGCCACCGTGTTCAAAAAGGCTTGTAGAGCACGGCAATATTTTTTTGTTTGCAATGCGTGCAACGCTATAATCTTCTTTGTCTGCTAGGCGGTAGTAGTGCGGCAAACGCGCGGCAGTGTAGCCTAAAAAGGTATAAAACGCCATTGTTTTCGGGCGTATATTATTGCACGACATAACGCGGCAATTTGTAAGCTCCGGCAGTTTTGCCATAAGCTCCAGCCCTATGCCGTTTTTACCCTTTTGTGCGCACCAAATAGACACCCAAATGTCTATCGGCTGTGAAACATTAGAAAATATGTACCCGATAACCGCTAAAATTCGCCCGCTCTCTTCAGCTACGGCAAACTGAAAGTTATCTTTATTTTCAAGTTTGTAATAATGGTTAAAAAATTCCTCACGGTGTAAAAGTGGGTGTTTCGAGCCCCAGTTTTCGTCCATAAACTCAAGCACCGCACTTTTGTCTGCCATTGTGCAAAGGCGAAAATCCAGTGCGCTTTCGCTCATAAAGTAACGCTCCCACCTGTTATTGGAAGTGTAATGCCTGAAATATACGCCGCTTCGTCGCTTAGCAAAAACTCAATTGCCGGCACAACGTCTTCAACGCGAGCATTGCGCTTCATTGGGTGCGCTTCTGCCGACGCTTGCACAATTAAGTCGCTAGTCTCGCTTAAAAATTTCGTTTCCATCATGCCCGGTGCAACGCAGTTAACAGTAACGCCGAACGCCGCATAGTCTGCCGCTAGGCTTTTTGCAAGGCCACCTAAAGCACACTTTACCATAATATAAGCCGCTGTGTTTTTTGGCGGCATACCTATTACGTAACTTGTTAGCATAAACAAAACGCGCCCAAACTTATTTTTTGCCATTAGCGGCACAAAATGCTTGCATATTTTTACAGCGCTTTTTAATTGTACGCTTAAATCTTTTTCAAAGCGCTCTTCGTCGAACTTTTTAAACTTTACATTTTGCACCCTAAGTGCAGGGAAATGCACAAAATGTGTCGGTGTGGGGTGAAGTTCACTAACAGTGTTTATAAAAATTTGCACGCTCTTTTCGTCTGTTAAATCAACACTGTATGTTTTTATTGCACTGCCATATTTTTTGCAAAGTGCGCCAAGGCTCTCCATGCTTTGCAAACCTTGAACAATAAATAAATCTCCGTCTTTGTAAAGGCGCTCAATCAACGCAATTCCAACGTCACTGTCGGCACCTGTTATAAGGTATGTTTTGCCCATTTTATCTCCTTATGTTTAACATAAAACTATTCGGCAACACCGGCGCTAATAATGCCGCGCGTTACTGTTTTTCCGTTTTGGTTTGTAATTGTCGCCTTAATTTTTATTGTTTTAAAAGTGTCGTTAACTTCTGTTACAACGCCCTTAACCGTTAATGTGTCGCCAATGAAAACAGGCTTTGCAAATTTACACTCTACGCTGTGCAAAAGGCAGTGCTCGCCCGGTAAGTGCACACCTGCAAGCGTTGAAAAAAGGCTACCGCCGAGCATACCGTAAACAACGCGCCCACTAAAACCGCGGCCTTGTGCGTATTCATCGCTAATGTGTATCGGGCTACTATCACCTGTCATTTTATAAAACAAGTCCATTTTTTCGGCCGTAATATCAGCTAAAAAACTTTGCTCTGTACCTATTTGCAATTCGTTGAATTTGTAACTGTTCATTTTTGTTTGTCCTTTTACCCTCGGTTAGGTTTTTGTAGCGTTATAAAGCTAAATTTTACTTTTTTATGACAAGCGAATTATCAAATCAATAAGCCCGCCAACGTTTTCAAGGTTGCGCACATCTTCAAGCTTAAATTTAAGGCTGAATTTCTTCTCCATTGCTGTTAGCAAATTAATTTGCTCTAAGCTGTCCCAGTCTTCAATGTCCTCGGCATTTGTCTGCCTTGTTATTACAAGCTCTTCATCGTCAAAATTGTCTCTAAAAATCTCTTGCACTATTGCCATTATTTCTTCTTGTGTCATACTAAATTCTCCATTCTGTATTAAATTAGTCAGTTTTGAAACTATCTAATTAATTTTTCATGTCAAAGTTATATCAATAACTTCATTCATTTTTTTATAGCCGTCAAAATCATCAAACAAAAATGTTTTGTTCCCGTTTTCGTCTTCATTTTGTAGCTCAAACCCGATTTTACCATAAAAATCGCTGACAATCAAGTTTTTCTGCGTTGGGTAATAGCTTCCCACAATTCGCTCTACGCCTTGCTGTTTGCAAACATCAACAAGTGCGTCAAACATCGCAAATTCAAGGTGGCGCTTAAACGTGCGGCAACTCATTATCCAAAGGTCAATGTTTGCCTCTTTGCCGCTTATGCTAGCAATAATAGCAGTTACAAGCCCGTTGTCGCCAAATTTATCTACAAGGCGGCCGTAAAGTGTTATATAGCCGCTGTCACTTAAAGCTGTGCTAACTTCGGCAGGCGTATACCTGCGCGTTGTTAAATTAAACTGGTTTGTCTTGTTTATAAGCTGCGTAATGCGCTCTGCGTGCTCCTGGGTGAAAGCGCCAATATCTGCACTCTGGTTTAAACTGCGCAAATAATCGCTATAATCGCCAAACGTTTGCTCCAGTGCGGCACGCTGTGAATTTTGCTTATACATTTCACCACGTCGCTTGTCGTCCTCAGATAGCGCTGTCACCTCAAAATAGCCGGCCTTGTCTATGGCGCTTATATACATCTCTACTGCGCTCACTTCGGGCACGCTAACTTCACTTAGCTCTGTGCGCACAATTTCACGCTCTGCCGGGTTGTCGTCTACAAAAACAAGCGAGTCTAGCCCTATGTTTATCTCTTTTGCAATTGCGGCAATGTTCAAGTGCTTTGGCTCCCAGTTCGCCTTAAAGCTTGTAAAATCATCGCGTTTTAAAACGCTGTCATCACGCTCAAAGCCCTCAAGAGCATTCTTTTCCTCGTTTTTTGAGCAAACACTAAGCAAAACACCTGTGGCGGCAAGTTGCTTTAAATAGCTTTGAAACTCACTGTAAGCCATGCCTGTCGGCGTCTCGTTGCCAAGCGAAATCCCCTCAGCACCGTCGTCGCCAATAATACCGCCCCACAGGGTGTTGTCTAAATCAAGCACGGCACACTTTTTGTTTTTGCCGAAAATGCTTTTTATTATATTTGCAACGCTGTGGCAAAGTGTAGCAATATGCGGTGTATCAACGCAATATTTATACGCATACCACGTTGTGGGGCTAAACCATTTTTCAAGCCCGACACTTGCACTTAAATAATTTATGTCATTAATAAAAAAGTTATCGTTTTCAGCGGCATACTGCGCAAATTTCGCATTTAACCTGCTTGTAAAATTAACAAGCCCTTGCGGCAAGCTTGCGTCTGCATTGCCCATAACCCTGTAAAAAGGCAGCTCAAAATTGTTTTGTATAACGGGGCATCCAAATTTTTTAGCCGCCGCCCAAACCGCACTAAAATGTGCGTATGTCTCGTCAAATTTTAGCGCCACTTCTGCGTCACTGTCGCTTGCAAGTGGGCGCTGTGTTATGTTTTGCGAAGACGTATGAATATATATTATATCGGGTGCAAATGCGGCAAGCTCGCCGTCATCGAACACTATATTCTCATAGTAAAGTGAATAGCCACCCACATAAAACTCCGGCTTTATGCCGTAATTTAGCAAAAAAAGCTCTAATATGTTTTTAACATCGCCTATTGTAGAGCCGCTCATTATAGCAACTTTTTTATTTATGAAATTGCCCCTTGCGGCAAGTTCGCGCTTAATACTGCGCTTTTTCTGTAAAATATTCGCCCCGTCAAAAGGGTATTCAAGCACTTGCACAGAAAAAACCTCCTGTTTATTAAAAAATGCACCGCAAATTAAAAATTGCAGTTATTTATTATTTTACCACAAAAAAACAATTTTTTGTAGCTTTTTGTAAACTTTTTTGCCTTGCTTTAAATTGTGAAAACATATATACTTGAAAATGCATTATTCATTATAACAAAACAGTATAGGCACTTTCTAGCATAAATTGCAATATTCAGCTGTTAATTTCGTTTTACAATTAAGCCCTGTTAGCTGTAATATATACAACTTAAATTGTAAACATTTTAAAAAAAATAGAATTATGTATGTTCAAGTGGGGAAAAATATGTTATAATGTATAATTGATTGAAACGCATGTTAAATAAAACAATTAAACTAATTACGCCCTGTTAAAAGTTTAGGAGGAGATTAAAATAGAACCCAACAACAAACTGCCCGGCCAAAACAGTGCAGGCACAAAAAATAGCAGTGTTCCGCAAAAAAACACACAAGTAACACCGCAAACGAAAAGAAAAAAGAAAAAGCAAAATATATTTTTGAGGATACTTATATTTATTTTCAAATTTATATCTGTTTGTGTGTGTCTGGGTGTAATAACTTTTTCCACAATTGCTATTCTTTTAAGCTTATATATAGTAGAAACTACAGCAGGTGACGATGAACTTCTCGACCTTGAGAACATAAAACTTGCTTATACAAGCTTTATATACTATAAAGATATAAACGAGCAAGGCCAAGAAGAATGGGTTTTGTACCAATCTTTAGACAGCCCCGAGGAAAACCGTGTGTGGGTTGACTGGCACAATATTGACGACACGCTGAAAAACGCATTTGTAGCAATTGAAGATGATACGTTCTGGGAGCATGATGGCATTAACATAAGGCGTACAATTTACGCCATACTAAATGAGCTGTCATTGTCACTTACAGGGCAGTATTTACGCGGAGACCAGCAAGGTGCGTCTACCATAACACAGCAGCTAATCAAGAATATCACAGACGATACAGAGGACGAGGGAACGGCCGGATATTTGAGGAAAATCCGCGAGATTTTCCGTGCGCTTGCTTTAAGCAACAGATATTCGAGAGATACCATTTTCGAGGCATACCTCAATACAATAAGCTTAACAGGTAATATCGGCGGTGTTCAAGCCGGTGCTAATAGGTATTTTAACAAATATGTAGGCACGGAAGATTGCCTTTTAAACGGCGTTGAGCCGCTTACAATTGCAGAGGCAGCAACAATTGCGTGCATTACCAAAAACCCAACAGCATACAGCCCTATAACAAACCCCGAGCAACACCTAGAGCGCAGAGACCTTGTTATTTATAATATGTATATCCATGGATATATAAGCGAAGCTGAATTCGAAGAAGCACTTGCAGAGCCGCTTACTATTTATGAAGAACTTGTAGATGAAGATGCGGCGACGCAATCAAAAAACAGCTATTTTACTGATGCACTTATTGACGAAGTAGTTGAAGACTACATGGTGTCTTACGGCGTGTCGCAAGATGACGCATACGACTGGCTATACAGCGGCGGTGTTCGCATTTACTCAACAGTAGTGCCAAGCTTGCAAACAACAATGGAAGATGTTTTTTACAGGGGCGAGTACTGGCCTGAATTCGAGCAATATTATGAGCCACCGGGATATGTGCCTGAGCCAACAGAAGACGGCAGTGAACCCGAGCCAAACACTATTACAACACAAGCGGCAGGCGCTTTTGTTAACTATAAAGGCGAGCTTGTTGCGGTTGTTGGCGGCCTTGGCGCCAAAACGGCAGACAGAACGCTTAACCGCGGCACAGACATGGAGCGTGCCATTGGTTCTACAATTAAAGGTGTAACTGTTTACCCACTTGCACTTGAATATGATATTATACACTATTCATCAACAAGGCTTGATACACCGTATGACCCAACTTCTACAAACGCTGAGGGCAAACCTACGGGCTGGCCGTCTAACTATGAGGACACTTACACGTATGCACCGAACACGGTATATGACGCTTTCAGAGATTCGCGCAACACAGTAGCCGTTTGGATAGGCTCTGACGTTGGTGTAAATGAGATGTTTACGTTCCTAAATTCAACGCTTGAAGTTGATTTGATGGACCCCGAGGACAGAAACCTTGCACCTATGGCGCTTGGTGCTACATCAACGGGTATGTCACCGTATGAGCTTGCAGCTGCTTATGTTATGAACGGCAACGGCGGCCAGTTTTACAGCCCCCACGCTTACACAAGTGTTGAAGACGCATACAGCAATGTTGTGTTAACACCTGATGTAAACAGGGTGCAAGCTATTAGCGAAGATACGTCTTATATTATGAGCCGCCTTATGCGTGAAGTTATGCTTACAGGTACTGCCGCAGGCAGAAGTGCCGATGAGGCCGGCATGGAGAGCATAGGTAAAACGGGTACAACTAACGAAAACAAAGACATTTGGTTTGTTGGCTTAACACCGTATTATGTAGGTGCTTTCTGGTTTGGTTATGACGAAAACGAAGACATGATGGGCTATTATAGGGCAGGCGCTTCACGCCACCCGGGCCTTAACTCTTGGCGTGAAATTATGAACACTGAACAGGCAGATGTTGAAAAATACCCTGTTATAGAGTTCCCACAAGAGGCAATTGAGAGCGGCGATGTTATAACAATGCGTTTTTGCACTTCAACAGGTGCGGCGGCAGGTGCTGCTTGCCCGTCGGCTGTTGGGTACTATAAAAAAGACACAGTGCTTGGAACGTGCGTTTCAAGCCATGCGGCGCCGGCAGTTTAACACGCCTAATTATAAACTAAAACGTATTAAGCCCACTGAATAACAAGTATTCAGTGGGCTTAATTTTTTTATATCAGCTGGGTTTTCACCCTATTTTGCGGGCATTAAACAATTATAAAACAATAAATATTACTTCACTGCAATATTAACAAGTTTTCTAGGCACGTAAATTTCTTTACAAATTGTCTTGCCGCTAATTGCTTCTTTTACTGTCTCATCATTTTTAGCAGCGGCAATTGCTTCCTCTGCTGTTATATCAGCGGCAACGTTTAGCTTTGCACGCACTTTGCCGTTAACTTGCACCGCTATTTCAACTGTGCTGTCAACGCATTTGCTCTCATCAAAGCTTGGCCATTTTTGCTGTGATATTTGCCCTTCAAAACCTAAATTTTGCCACATTTCTTCTGCTATGTGCGGCGCAAACGGGTTTAAAAGTTGCAAAAGCACTTTCATATCGCCCTTTGTCACTTCACTATTTTCGTAAAATTCATTTATGAGGCTCATCATTGCCGCAATTGCTGTGTTCATCTTAAGCGTGTCAATGTCTTCACCTACTTTTTTAATTGTGCGGTGCACGCTGTTCTCCGTCTTTGCAGAGAGTTTATCACTGTCAACAGCACGCTCGTGCAATGTCCACACACGCTCTAAAAAGCGCTTGCACCCTTTTATAGATGCCGTGTTCCATGGTGCACTCTTTTCAAAGTCGCCTATAAACATCTCATAAAGGCGCATAGTGTCAGCACCGTAGCCGCTAATAATGTCGTCAGGGTTAACAACATTACCGCGAGACTTGCTCATCTTCTCGCCGTTTTCGCCCAATATCATGCCGTGACTTGTGCGTTTCATGTACGGCTCTTTAGTAGGCACAACGCCAATGTCATACAAAAACTTGTGCCAAAAACGCGAGTATAGCAAGTGGAGTGTCGTGTGCTCCATGCCGCCGTTATACCAGTCAACAGGGCCCCAATACTCAATCGCCTCTTTGCTGGCAATCGCATTATCATTGTGCGGGTCCATATAGCGCAAGAAATACCACGACGAGCCTGCCCACTGGGGCATTGTGTCTGTCTCGCGCTTTGCCGCGCCACCGCAACAAGGGCACGTTGTGCTTATCCAATCAGTAAGGCGTGAAAGTGGGCTTTCTCCGTCGCCTGTCGGCTCAAACTCTTCAATGTTCGGCAAAACCAGTGGAAGTTCACTTTCATCAATAGGCTGCCAGCCGCATTTTTCACAGTACACCATTGGTATAGGCTCGCCCCAATAGCGTTGGCGGCTGAACACCCAATCGCGCAGTTTAAAGTTTGTTTTCGGTGTGCCTAGGCCTTTTTCATTTAGCCAGTCTGTAATTTTAGCTTTTGCCTCGTCTACGCTTAAATCATTCAAAAAGTCGCTGTTCACCATTATGCCAGTGTCGCAGTCTGTAAACGCTTCTTTCTCAATATCGCCGCCTTTAACAACTTCAACAATGGGCAAATTGAATTTTTTCGCAAAATCATAGTCCCTGTCGTCGTGCCCGGGCACAGCCATAATTGCACCTGTGCCATAGCTAATAAGTACATAGTCGGAAATAAATATAGGTATTTCTTTGCCGTTAACAGGGTTAATTGCGCTTACTCCGTCAAGTTTCACGCCTGTTTTTTCTTTTACAAGCTCTGTGCGCTCAAAGTCGCTTTTCTTCGCGGCACTTTCTTTATAGGCGTTAACTTCGCCTATGTTTTTTATGCTGTTTGCCCACGTTTCAATGCACGGGTGCTCGGGGCTTATTACCATATATGTTGCGCCGAAAAGCGTGTCGGGGCGCGTAGTGTAAATTAGCAAATCATCGCCCTGTGTTGTTTTAAATGTAACTTCTGCGCCAAAGCTTCTGCCAATCCAGTTTTTCTGCTGTGTAACAACGCGGTCTATAAAATTCAGCCCGTCTAAATCGTCTATAAGTCTATCGGCATACTCTGTAATTTTAAGCATCCACTGGCTTTTAACTTTGCGTACCACTTCACTGTTGCAACGCTCGCACGTGCCTTGCACAACTTCTTCATTTGCCAAAACCACTTTACACGACGTGCACCAGTTGACATTCATTTCTTTCTTGTAAGCAAGCCCTTTTTTATAAAGTTGCAAGAAAATCCACTGCGTCCATTTGTAATAAGAAGGGTCTGTCGTGTTAACTTCACGCGACCAATCAAAAGACAGGCCAAGAGACTTTATCTGCTTTTTAAAGTTCTCAACATTTTGCTTTGTCACAATTTCAGGGTGAATATGGTTTTTCATCGCGTAATTTTCAGTGGGCAAGCCAAACGCGTCCCACCCAAGTGGGTATAGCACGTTAAAACCTTCCGTTCTGCGCTTTCTCGCAACTATATCAAGCGCCGTGTATGGGCGTGGGTGCCCCACGTGTAGCCCCTGGCCGGACGGATAAGGAAACTCTATAAGTGCATAAAATTTCGGCAGTGAAAAGTCATCTTTTGCGGCAAAAGTATTTTCCTTTTCCCAAATGTCTTGCCACTTTTTTTCTATTTGTTTATATTCATACTTCATATTTATCTCTCCGTTTCACTACTTTATAAAAAGTCCAGCGGCACATCGTCACCGTCAGCCCAAAGGTGCTCTAAATCGTAAAAATCTCTTGCGTCCGGGCTGAAAACATGCACAATAACATTGCCGTAATCTATAATAAACCAGTTTTGCGTATTAAAGCCCTCTGTGCGAATTGGAGGCATGTTTTGCTCTTCTTTTAGCGTAAACTCCACTTCTTCGGCAAGGCTTCGCACGTGCGTTGACGACGTACCGCCTGCAATAACAAAGTAGTCGGCTATAACAGTTAGGTCTCGCACTTTCAAAACTTTAACGCGCGTTGCTTTCTTGTCGTCAAGAATTTTCGCGGCTTTCATTGCAAGTTCTTTTGAATTCATGTGTTTTTTGTCTCCAATCAATGTGTTGTTTCACTTATTACTAAAAATCAGCTTAAATTACTCCGCCGCTTGTGCCGCTGCGGCTGCGGCTTCTTGCTCTTGTTGCTCTTCTTGCGCTACTTCGTCAAGTATATTTTCGCCTGTCACAGTTTCGTCTGCCGCTTGCCCTGCCTCAATGCCTGTGTTTTCGTCAACTTCTGCCATCCACTGCACATTTGTGTTATACAGTGTTGCGCTCTTTGGCAGTTGCGCTATGGCAAGCTCTTCAGCCGGCACCTCGGCGCCCTCTGCACGGAAATACTCATTCAGCATGTCGGCCGTTGTGTCTACATCTGCAACAGAGATATAAAGCGGGTTTCCGCTGTTGTCATAATACGGCTCAACGGCGTCAGAAACAGGCAAAATGGCAAGTAATATACTGGACGACGGCACGCTTAAAAGCTCAATTGCAAGCGCGGCGCAGTCTGTCGTGCTTAAATCGGTGTTTATATATTGCTGCACAATAGGTGTAAGGCGCACAATTTCTTGCCATGTTACACTTCGCACCATAGAGAACAGCGCCGAATAGAAATTGCGCTGGTTGCCTAGCCTTTCTATGTCGCCTGTTGGGTAATTGCGGTATCTAACAAAAAATTCTGCCGCCGCACCGTCTAAAACTTGCCACCCTTGGTTAAGTGAAGACCCCTCAAAATACATGTCTTGCTCTATGTAAACTTCAACGCCGCCGAACATATCAACTATTTCACGAAGCGAGTCCATATCAATACTTACATAATTGTCTACGGGCAGTTTATACTGCTCATAAAGCACATATGCAAGCGAATTAACGCGGTCTTTATCCTCGTCTGCACCTGCGTAAACAGCGTTAATTTTGCCTGTTCCACCATGGTCTACTTCTTCGCCCACGTAAACATCACGTGGTATTTGAAGCATTCTTATGGTGTTATCGGCAAAATTAAAACGCACATACATAATAACGTCTGTGTTGCCGTTTTCGCTTCTTCCCTGCCCGTCTTCTGATGTATAGTCTATACCAAGAACGAGCAAGTTAAGCTCATTATTCGCATATTCCGGCGGTGTTTGGTATGTTTTTGATACTGTGCCAAACACACCCGTGTTTATTATAGAACCTGCATAAGTTTGCAAGCCAACATAAACCACCAAAAATACTGCACATGCTATGCTCACAAAATTCAATAAAAAGTTAAGCCCTTTTTTCTTTTTTGCCGGCCTTTTCGAGCCTGATAAAACTGTGTTTTGCGCTGTGCCGCCACTTACAGCCTTAGAGCCTGGTAAAACTGTGCTTTGCGCCGTGCCGCTATTTACTGCTAAAATAGCACCATTTGCTGTATTAGGCAAATTTACATTTGTACTTGCACTGTTATTATTAAGCGAATTTGCACGCATATTATTTTGCGGTGCTAAGCTTTTTCCGTTAAAAACCACATTGCTGTTAACATTAATATTCCTTACACTTTGTGTATTTTGCCTTTGCGTGTTTTGCGGTGGTGTGGCATTAGCGTTCATGTTTAAATTCCCACGCGGTGTAGCGCTGTTTGCTGTGTTTATATTTGTGCTATAGTTAAACCCTTCCGAATTATTTTTAAGCATTTGCTCATTTAAGGCAAATTCATCAACATTAATTTGCCTTTTTTGTTTTTGCTGTACAGCATAATTTTGCGCAGAATTTTGATACGGGTTATCATAATCGTACGCACTTGTAGTGTGTTTAAAAGTGGTACTGTTGTTTTTTATGTTAGCTTTATTTGGCGTGGGCACAATGTTTGCGCCTGTTATATTAATTTTTCGTGGTTGCTTGTTTTTATCCATATTATGTTATTCTCCATGCGAATAATAAATTTTGCGCTGCTGTCTATATGCTTTCAGCGTCTCTTTGTCAACCTGTTTGCCCTCAGCTTTTAGCCACTCTATATTTTGGCCAAGTGCGCTAATAATTGTTTTGTCTATATTTTTCATTGCATTTTTTCGTGTTTCTTCGGCCTCGGGGTAGTCTCTGTCTTCACCGGCCATGTCTGCTATGTAAATAATTTTGTCTATCAGCGTCATATTTTCCCTGCCTGTTGTGTGGCACGCTATGGCATTAAGCACATCTTCATCATCAATTCCATACTCTTCTTTTGCAATAATTGCACCGGCAATGCCGTGCCAAACAGGTTGTGGCCTTTTATTTATGCCATTAGTCATTATATCATTTTTCACAAATATCTGCAACAATTTATCTTTCGGCAATTCTTTTGCTATGTCGTGCAAAAAAGCGGCAAGTGATACTTTCTCTGTGTCTGCGCCGTGTTTTTTCGCAAGCTTCACCGCCAAATTTTCAACATTACATGTATGCTCATACCGCTTTTCACTAAGCGTTTTTTTCGCAAGCTTTTTTGCGTCTTTTGCAGTCATCATATTAAAACCTGCCTTATTTATTGTATTAATTTTCGCTTGAATATATGTTGTGTTTTTTTATGCACTGCTCAACGTGTAGTGGCACAAGTTTTGATATATCGCTGTTTTGTGCAACCATTTCTCTTATTTCAGTTGAAGATATTTCCTTTATTCGCGCCTTTGCAATTACAACATCGGCGCCTTTACTGTTAAGGTTTTGCACATACTTTTGCACCGGCAATATATCTTCACTAGCACGGCAGTGCACCACAATTTGCACATTCTCAAGCAATTCTTCATACTTATGCCATTCATGAAACATCAAAATCATGTCGCTACCGAGGGACATTGCAATTTCTGCGCCTTTATATTTATTTTGAAGGTACGCAACAGTGTCGACAGTGAAACTTTTGCCGCCGCGTTTTATCTCTTCGTCGTCAATTTGCAAATTGCCGAAAACGTTTAAAAAGCACTTACACATTTCAAGGCGTATGTGCGCACTTGCCGCCTTTGCATATTTATGTGGCGGTATACCTGTTGGCATAATTACAACTTTATCGGGGTTTACTGTTTCAATTGAGCTTTTTAACAGCTCAATATGCCCAAAATGCGGCGGGTCAAAAGTTCCGCCAAATAGTAGAATTTTCATGTTTTTTTACAAAGGCGCCGGCTTGTAACACTTTTTAACATTTAACCTGAGTGCCTCATTCTCCTAAAATAAGCTTTAAATTAAGTGGCTGTATGCACTCTCTTTGTCTTTTTGTTTATACAAAACAAATTTGCTGCCTATTATTTGCACGCTGTCGCTTTTTGTTTTCTCGCTTAAAATTGCGGCAGCCTCTTTGGCTGTGTGTGGGCACGTTTCAAGCACTTTAAGTTTTATAAGCTCTCTTGCACCAAGGCATTCACTAACGCCGTTAATAAGCGTTTCGTCTATGCCGTCTTTTCCCACTTGGAACACAGGCGTTAGGCTGTTTGCCTCTCTTCGCAGAATTGCCCTTTGTTTACTTGTTAACATTTTATGTATTTCCTTTCTTGTTCGCCTTTAAAACGGCGCCTATTTTGAGAATTCTCACATTTCATTCTCACGTAACATTCTCTCATCAAAAATTTAATTCTTTTAGCTTTTCTTGCATTTTCCTCATTGCACAGCCGCGGTGGCTTATTGCGTCTTTTTCGTCTGCTTTAAGCTCAGCGTACGTGCGTTTTTTTGTGTTCAGCTCTTTTTTCTCGCTGTTTTTTTCTAGCCCTACGTAGTCGGGTATAAAAATAGGGTCGTACCCAAAGCCGTTTGTACCTTTGCCCTCAAGCGCAATTGTGCCCGGGCACTCGCCCTTAAACAGCATGTAGGTTTCAGCTTCGTTTGTTTCGCCGCTGTTTTCGCACTTTGTGCTTTTGCTATTATTCATATCTTGTTTTTCAAGCGTAAAATCGCCACATTTCGGGAAGTAAATACACACGCAGCTCACAAACTGCGCGGCTCTGCTGTTATCTTTTATGCTTTTCATCTCACTCAAAAGCTTTTCGTTATTTGCTGTGTCGTCGCCATGTTTGCCGCTGTAACGCGCAGAAAAAACACCCGGTGCACCGTTCAAAGCGTCCACACAAAGGCCGCTGTCGTCGGCAATAACGGGCTTTTTCACAAGCAGTGCAATTTCTTTTGCCTTTATAAGTGCGTTGCCCTCGAATGTGTCTGCATTTTCTTCGGGCTCTGCGGTAATGCCGGCCTCTTTTTGAGACACAACGCTGTGCCCCATTGCCTCAAGAATTCTTTTTATCTCGCTCATTTTCCCTGCGTTATTTGTGGCGGCTACAAATTCCATTTTTTAACGTCCTTTTTAAAATAATACACACTTAATAATGTGGTAATGTCACATTTAGTATATACGCCCATTCAACGTAATAAGCTTAGCAATGCGAAAACAATTAACGTAGAATGTAGGGGCGGTCATTGGCCGCCAATGCTGTTAGCTTAAGGGCACCCTCTCAGTCAATCCGAGATTGACAGCTCTCCCAAAGGGAGAGCCCATGAGTTAAAACAGCGCTTCAACAAATGCGTCGGCATCAAAAACCATAAGGTCTTCAACGCTCTCGCCAACGCCCACAAAGCGCACAGGCAAGCCCAGCTTTTCTTTCACGCTTATTACAGCGCCGCCTTTTGCTGTGCCGTCTAACTTTGTTAAAATTATACCCGTTGCACCTGCCGCGTCTATAAAATTGCTTGCTTGGTTTATAGCATTTTGCCCTGTAATTGCGTCTAAAACAAGAAGTGTTTCAGTGTGCGCATTTTCGTTTGCTTTCTTCACTACCCTGCTAATTTTTGCAAGTTCGTCCATTAAGTTTTTCTTTGTGTGGAGCCTTCCGGCAGTGTCGCATATTACAATATCTTTGCCTTTACTGCTTGCAGATTTCACCGCGTCGAATATAACAGCAGATGGGTCTGAACCCTCGACGTGTGAAATTATGGGCACGTCTACCCTTTGGGCCCACACTGTAAGCTGCTCTGCCGCCGCCGCACGGAATGTATCGCCTGCCGCAAGCATTACGCTTTTGCCGTTTTGCTTGTAATATTTTGCAAGCTTTGCAATTGATGTGGTTTTACCAACACCGTTTACACCAATTATAAGAATAACTGTCGGTTTTCCGTCAATATTCATCTCTGTGTCAACTTTTAAATGCTCTTTCACTATTTGTTTTAGTGCTTCAAGTGCCTGCTCGCCTGTCTTTAGTTTATTATCATTAACGTAGTTGTAAAGTTCGTCAACAAGCTTCACCGCAATGTCTGCGCCTGCGTCTGCCATTATCAGCTGTTCTTCAAGTTCTTCATACATCTCGTCTGTAATCTCGCTAGTGCGCACCATTTCGCTAAGGTTTCCAAATATACTCTCTCTCGTCTTTTTAAGGCTCTCGCCAAGTTTTTCGAAAAGTCCCATTAATTTTCCCCTTCATAATTTCTTAACTATTTTGAATTTTATTAATTTTTTAAGATACAAGCGACGCATCAACATTATCAACTTCCAATTTTAACAGTTTGGAAACGCCGTCTTCCTGCATTGTAACGCCGTACAAAACGTCGGCCTCTTCCATTGTGCCGCGCCTGTGTGTAATTACAACAAACTGCGTATTATCGCTTATTTTTCGCAAATACCTAGCATATCTTGTAACATTAACATCGTCCAGTGCCGCCTCAATCTCATCTAGTATGCAAAACGGTGCCGGGTTAACAGCTAAAATTGCAAAGTAAATTGAAATTGCAACAAGCGCTTGCTCGCCGCCCGATAGCGACGACAGATTTTTTATAATTTTGCCCGGTGGCGCAACATCAATGTTAATGCCGCTCTCTAAAACGTCGGCTCCGTCTTCAAGCGACAGCTTTGCACTGCCGCCACCGAAAAGTTCTGCAAAAATTTTCGCAAAATGTGAATTAATTTGCGCAAAGCTTTCGGCAAACATAGCGCGCATTTCATCGCTAAGGCCTGTTATAAGTTCAATCAATTCTTTTTTGCTCTGCTCAACGTCGTTTATTTGCTCGCTCATAAATTCAAAGCGCTCGCTTATAAGCGCATATTCCTCTATTGCGCCCACGTTTACATTGCCAAGTGCCTTAATTTTCGCGCGTACCTCGGCAACGTCTTGGCGAAGTGACGTGACATTCTCAAACTCAACGCACATAGCCTCGGCGCCTGTTATGCTAAGCTCATACTCATCCCACAGCTTCACAACGGTTTGCTCATACTCGTTATCTTTGGCACTTTTTTGCTCTGTTAAACGTGTAATCTCGCGTGAAATCTCTTCCCGTTGCTGTAAAAACTGCTTTGCCTGTGCGTTCTTCGCACGCTCTTGCCCCTCTTTTTCAAGGCGCATTTTTGTGCACTCGTCTATTTTTGCACGTATTTCCTCAATTTTCTCTTTGCTTGTTTTTGAGCTCTCTTCAATAGCCTTTATGTCGCTCTCATACTCTTCATTTTTTTGCACAAGGTTTTGTATGCTAGCTGTTAGCTGCACACTGCGCTCGTCCTCGTCTTGCGTTCTCGATTTTAAGTTCTCCGCGGAATTCGCATGGTTCTCAGCGTCTTTTTGCGCACCTAAAATGTCAAGCCGCACTGCTGAAAGCTCATCTGCAAGGCGTGTGCGCGTTGCAAGGAAACTGTCGTCACTGCCCGAAATGTCGGCAACCTCTTTTTCAAGCTTTTCACTGTCTTGCAAAAGCTGTGCCATTTTCTCGCTGTCTTTTTCTTCGCCGCTTTGCTCACTTTCAATTTGCTCACTTAACGTGCTCACTTCTTCCAGCAACAAGTCGTGCATATTTTGTGCTTGTGAAAGCGCGGTTTTTATGCGTGCACTCTCAGCCTCACCTCTTATTTTATCGCCGTTTAACGTTATAATTTCACTTTCAATTGCCACAACTTCCGCAGATATTTTCTGCGTTTCTTTTTTAAGCTCGTCTGTTTCATTTTGTGCGGCTGTTAAACTTTCGCTAAGCGTAGCCTTTTGTGCTGTAAGCTCTTCAATCTCTTTTTTGCGGCTAAACATGCCGCTAGTGCGCGACACACTACCGCCCGTGAACGAGCCACCGGCATTTATAACTTGCCCGTCTTTTGTTACAACCCTGTTCTTGTAGTCAAGGTTTTTTGCAACTAAAGACGCATCGTTTATGTCCTCTACTATAACAATTCGCCCCAGCAAATTTGACACAATATTAGCATATTTCTCGTTATAAATTACAACATCGCTAGCTTTAGCGGCGTTTTGCGGCAGTTTTTTATCAAAGTACGACGGGCGCACAGTGTCTAGCGGCAAAAATGTGGCGCGCCCTGCTTGCTCACGTTTAAGCATAGCCATTGCCGCCTTTGCCGCTGTTTCATTTTGCACAATTATGTTTTGCATTGCAAAACCAAGTGCTGTTTCAATTGCTACTTCATAGCCCTCTTTAACGTCTAAAATGCTTGCCACAGGGCCTATAACGCCGTTCAAACGCCTGTCGGTATGTGCTTTCATCACTTTTTTAACACTGCCGCCATAGCCTTCCATGTTGCGCTCAAGGTCTTTAATTAGCTGTATTTTATGCGTTGTTTCGTTAAGTTTTTTGTAAAGCTCGTTTTCTTTTTCCGCCGCCTGTTCAAGCGATTTATTGCGCGCTTCAAGTTTTAAGCTTAGCCCGCTTTTTATATTTTCAAGCTTCGTTACGTTTTCAATTGTAATGTTTAAAAAATCTGTCGTCTCTGTGTTTTCCTTTTGCAACCCTGTTATGTTTTTATTCGCCTGCTCACAGTCTTCGCGTACAATTTCAAGGCGTGCATTTGCCGCCTGCACACTGCTTTGGTGCGAAGCTACACTAACTTTCAAGTCTGTAATAAGCGTTGTCATCTCTGTAAGCTTTTGCGTTATAAGCGTGCGCCTTTGGCCACTAAGCATGTTTGCGTCTTGCAGCTCGCTAAGTTCTTCGTTAAGTTTTTGCGCACGTGTCTCGTGTGTTTCTATTTTTAAATTGCACTCTAAAACTGCTTTTTCGTGTGCTTCAATCTCTTGCAAAATGCTCTCTTTGCCTTTTGAGCGCTCTTCAATTTCACCGCGCAAGTTTTGCACGGCTTCTTCATTGTGCATTATGTTGTTTTGCAAAACGGCAATGCGCGTGTCGGCGCTTGCAACTTCCTCGTTCACAGCCTCTATGTCTTGGCTTAACCTATTCGCTTGCATTATATATTTTTCTTGCTCTTCGTGTAGCTCAAGCGCTTGCTTTTCGCACTCATCAACATCTTTTTCCGTTTTGTCATAGTCTGACTGTGCTATCTCAATTTTACGCGTATGTTCGCGCAAAATTTCCTTTGCCTTGTTTGCTGTGTCCACCCACAGTGTAACTTCCAGCCCCTTTTTTTGCTCTGCAAGCTCAATGAAAATTTTAGCTTTTTTGCACTCTTTTTCAAGCGGGCCCACTTGCCTTTCAAGCTCGCTTAAAATGTCGCGCAGGCGCACTAAATTATCCTCTGTGCTAACAAGGCGCCTTTCAGCCTCGTTTTTTCTGTAACGGAACTTCGATATACCTGACGCCTCTTCAAAAATTTCACGCCTCTCAGACGATTTTGCGCCCACAATTTCGGCAATTTTACCTTGCCCTATAACTGCGTATCCGTCTCTGCCAAGGCCTGTGTCAAGAAGCAGCTCATACACGTCTTTAAGGCGCACATTTTGCCCGTTTATAGAGTACTCACTGTCTCCGCTTCTGTAATATTTGCGCCCAATTACAACATTGTCGCTGTCAACGTCAAGCCCACCGTCTTTGTTGTCTATATGTAAATTCACACAGGCATATCCCATTGCCCCGCGCGACTGTGTGCCGCCAAAAATAACGTTTTCCATTTTTCCGCCGCCGCGCAGTTGCTTTGCGCTCGTTTCGCCCATAACCCAGCGAATGGCGTCTGAAATATTGCTCTTTCCGCTTCCGTTCGGGCCCACAATAGCGGTAATTCCCGTGCCTATTGAAACTTTTGTCTTGTCTGGGAAAGATTTAAAGCCTTGGATTTCAAGGGCTGTTAAAAGCATTGTTTCACTCCTTATTGCGCTTTGAATT
>CAYJHA010000018.1:0-23695 GCA_964369785.1 uncultured Bacteroides sp. | reverse complement strand
TTAAAGTTTTTCAACTTTTTCAACAAGGTATTTTTGCTGTTTTACAATTATATCAACAAGTAGTGAAAGGTATTTTAATATAATGGTTAATATGACAAACACACCGAAAAAACCACTTGTTATGGCTAACATTGTAGTTGTCCAGCCCTCTACCGGTGTTATTTGCCCAAAGAAAACAATAAAAATGTACACAAGCACCGAAAACATGCCCAAAAGCATTGCAACTGCCACGCCAAAACTAAATTTATACGCAAAATTAGAGTAAAGCGCAAGCGAATTAACCGCAAGTGAAAGGCGCATTGAGCTCTCACCTTTTTGTGGGGGAATTACACTTTCATGCGTGATGGTGTGTGCATTTAAGCCACATGTAGCATAGGCGGCTTTTCTGTAAACGGGCGTTGCAGTAACTGCACGCACCCTATTAATGGCCCTGCGTGATAACAGGCGAAATGCCTCCGTTTGGAACTTGTTTTTTGACTGTGATGAGCTTTGCAAAATTTTATAAAACAGCCCACTTACAATATTTCTGTTCTTTTTCGGGCCTACCGACACTATGTCGTACCCTTTTAGAAGCTCCTTATATGTTTCAAGTAGAAGTGAGGGGTCAAACTGTGCGTTCAGCGTGTCGAACTCAAACACGAAGTCGCCTATTGCGGCATCTACACCGGCGTTCATGCACAGCTCTGCGCCTTGGCCAATGCTCATTGAAATTAATGTAATGGGTGCGCTGTTTTGTGCTGCAAATGTTTTAATTTGCTGCTCACTTGCATCAAAAGAAGCATCGTTAACCATTATTATTTCATAGTGCAAAAAATTATTTGAAAGCTCACTGTTTATTATTTTCAAAAAATTAAAAACATCATTTTCATTGTTTTTAACGTATGCAACAGCACTGACAAAATTGTTGTCTTTTTCAGTATGTTTGTTGTTCATATATTGTTTGCACCTCAAAAATCAGTTTTGTATAAATAATATTATCGAACACTGTTTAATTTAAATTTAGCTAGTAAATATTACAGTAGTTTTACAGAATGTCATCAAGGTCGTAAACAGTGTTTATTTTGCCTGAAAGCACACTTACAAATGTTGGGGTATCCTCAAACTTTCTTACTACTGTCGGGCGCGAATCATCAACCTCGCTTGTTTTTAGTATCGGTTTCATGCTAAACAAACTGCTATTATATTTAAACTCAAATTCACTGTTTAAATATTTTTTAGCAAGTTGGCTCATGCTTGGCCATGCACTTTTAGGCTTTGCAGGGCATTCATTGCAATTGTAAAGGCTTTTCGCTTTACACATGTTTTTGCTGTGATTTTGGCAACTAAAAGTTGGCTGTATATCATAGCTTGTTTTGTGTGGCGTGTGGCAAACAGCAGTTAAACTGTGCAAGCCTGTTTTGCCAAAAGGCATAAGCGAAAAAAACGGCCCATCCATTACAGTAATTCCAACATCTTTTAACTTTTCGCCCACATCACACAAAATAATTTCG
This sequence comes from uncultured Bacteroides sp., assembly GCA_964369785.1. Taxonomy (GTDB): domain Bacteria; phylum Bacillota; class Clostridia; order Oscillospirales; family Ruminococcaceae; genus Ruthenibacterium. The sequence continues at coordinate 22,205 of CAYJHA010000018.1, read as the reverse complement.
CAAAGCTCGTATTTTATTTTAAACGGCTCAAAGCCAAACACCTCGTGAACATTATTAACACCGGCATAAGTTGCATTTAAAATATACGGCGCTTCATAAGTTTCGCCTTTTTGCGTTGTAACTTGCCATGTGTTTTTTAGCTTTTGCGCCGCTGTAATTTCTTGCTCGCATTTTATAGTTACATTTTTAAATTCACTTAATACATTTAAATAATGCGCCTTTAATATTTGTGCGTCATACGTGTATTCTTTTGTTAAAAAAGCACCGTCACACGTTCTATTTTTAAAATATTTGTCAACGGGCACATCTTCGCACATTATATTTGCCACTTTGCAAAAACGTTTAAATTCTGCGGCGTTTGTCCAGCTGAAATTTGTGCTTGTTGCGTAAATTTGGTCAAAGTCATACCTCTCACAAAAGGCGTAGTCTTCATGAAAGCGCTTAAAATAATTAGCACTTTTTATAGCTGTTGAATAGCTGCGTGGGTAGTGATACCCCATATGCACACGTGCTTGGTTTATGTATGTTGCACGCATAAACGGCTCTTTATCGCGCTCTAAAACAAGCACATTTTCGTCCTTTTTTGCGCAAAGGTGTGCCGCATATAAGCCATAAAAACCGGCGCCTATTATTATTTTATCGTAAGTTTTAATATTAAACGCCTCCTTTATTTTAAAGTAAAAAATTAATAATGCACAATGAAAATGTATATTTATGGGTTATATGCCCCAAAAGCATTTGCAAGCAAAATTTTCATCAAATTGCTGTTACCTTTAATGCCTTTTATTTTCGTTGGTGTTGGCTCGTTTTTTGGGTAAATTCGTGCGACAGGCACTTCAGTGGCACTCATTTTTAATTGCGTCGCCCTTGTAGACAAATATGCCAGTAGCTCATACCCTGAAAAAACATCACGTAAAGGCAACACTTTTGGGTGCTTTAAGTATGCCATAGAGTAGGCTCTATACGCATTTGTAGTGTCTGTAAACCATTTTTTTGCTGTTAGGCTAATTATAGGTGCATGTATAAAACGCACTGCTATATAACGTATTAGCGGTGTATTTTTGGCATATCCACCTTTTATAAACCTGCTACCTTGTATAAAATCGTAACCCTCATCAAGCTTTTTTAAGAAAAGCGGCACGTCTTCAATAGAGTCCTTATTATTCCCGTCAATAGTTACTATGCCATTATAACCTTGCTGAATTGCATAGTGAATGCCCATTCTTAGCTGTGCACCCTGTTTGCCTGCACCTGTTTTAACAAGTAGCGTATTAACGCAAAGTTTTTTCAAACTTTCATGCTCCATACTGCCGTCGGTACTGCCACCGTCGCACAAAATAATGTCTGCCACTTTATGAATACCGGCGTTTTTTGCACGCTCAAGTTCTTTTTTTATGCGCTCGCCCTCGTTAATAATAGGTATAAGCACACAAGTTTTATTATGTCTACTTGCGTCGTTTGTGCTTTCACCTGCATTTGCACCTGCGCTAATACTTTCGTTTTCGCCTACTTTTTGGGCAGTTTGCGAAAAATTTGCCACAGTATAATCCGGCACGCCGTAAATATTTTTAACAAACACTATGTCTTTTTCCAATAAAACAGCCCCACTTTTCAGTATATTTTCAATAAAATACTATTATAAAAACACTTTAGCCACATATTGCAAAACTTGCTCAACGAAGTCGAGTTTTTGTGCTTTCATTTCAATTGAAACATAATTATTATAGCCGCCACTTTTAAGCACATTTGCAAGTTCTTCATGTTGTTTTTTGCGCTCACTTGTTAAATTTATAGCTTCCAAATATGGCTCGCTTAAGTGCACGTGGTTTACAAGTGCAATATTCTGCTCTAATATTTTCAAATTTTCGCCGTTTACAATAAACGTTCCAAAATCGTAATTTACTTTCATATTTTGCACTTTTTTCGCAAATTCAAAGGCGCTCTCGCTTGTGTTGCAAAAATTTGTTCCGTATATTTCGGGGTTAGCTTCTAATGCAATGTATGTGCCATTTTCGTGCGCGTAATGTGCTATATCCTCAAAAAATGGCAGTACATCGTTAGTGCTTGCACCCTGTGGCACAAGCCTGTTTTTTGGGCAACCAAAAACCAAGTTATTTATTTCAAGCTCACGTGCAAAATTCACAGCTTTTTTTGTGTAATCTGCCAAATTTTGCGCGTCAATATTATTAAAAATATTACCCGTTTGCCCATACCATATGCTCTGCATTGAGGCTATATTAAGCCCGTACATTTCAAAAATACGTTGTTTTTCCTTTTTTGCCGCTTCAATGTTATTGTAGGGTTCATTGCCGGCAAAAATGCCGGGAGCAATTTCAATTGCACAGAATTTGTACTTTTTCAACAAACTATAAACAGTTTCTCTATCATTATTGTCAAAACCTATGTTAGATATTGCTAATTTCAATTTTTTTCAACTGCCTTTTATTATTTCTTAGTTTAACCTAGTGTTTTATATTTCGCTTTTAACAAAATTACAAATGTCACAAAGTACTTGCTCTTTTGTGTACAAATAAGTACCGCTCGTCCCAAAAGCACCGCTGTGCTTTGTGTGCATGTCGTAAAAAACAGGCGCTGTGTTCATCTCGTTTTCGAATTTTTGCCCACCTGTAAGTTTTTCGTATATTTCGCTAGCACAAACAGGCTGTGTTGCAACGTTAAGCGTTAAAATATCGGCATCAATTGCCGTTTTAATGTCTTTAAACAAGTTCACTAAATTGTAAAATTGGTAATAAGAGCGGCTATGTGTAAAATATAATGAATTAAAGCTGTTTTTTTCAAAAAAACATTTCAGCTGTTCCCTGTCTTCATTTTTAGCCGCTGTTGTAAGTGCAAAAAAGCCGTTAGCTTGCTTTTCGTAGCTTTTTTTCACAAGTTCACTTTCTTTTGCAAGTTCATCATACTTTTCTTGTTTTAGCATTGACGGTGTAAGCGTTAAAAAATCGAAAATAAAGTTTTTCTTTAGCCCTTTGCCAAAAAGCCCCGGCAACCTAATTATTAGTGCATTCTCAAATTTTTCACGCACGGCTTTTTCTAAAAGCGCCCTGTTTTTACCGTAAGCTTGTGCGTTTTCAGTGCTCGGCATAGTGTCTTCCGTTGCGCCGTTTGGGCTCTCAAACACGTCAACAGTGCTTATTAAAACAAGCTTTTTTGGGCTTATGTTTACTATGTTGTCAAATGCGTTCATGCACACATTATAGTCTGCCTTTTCGTTGCTGTTTGCAAGAAATTTTGCCGCCGGCACACCCGAATATATAAGCAAATCAGGCTTTGTACCAAAAGCCGAATTTATATTTGTACTATTATATAAAGCTGAAAAATTATGCTGTGCCGCTAAATTTCCACCTACAAAACCTGTGTACCCAACTAGAGCCGAATGCATACAGAAAACACTTCCTTTTAAACGCATTATTTTAAGAATTACGCAACAAAAAGTATATTATATGAAATTATTGTCGCATTTAAATTAAATTATAACATAAATTCACATTATTAAGCAAGCAAAGTAATTTATTTTTTAAAAAGTGTTTATTTTCTATAAAAAAAGCTGTATAATAATTAGGTATGTTTTATACAATAAAAACTACACAAAACGAGGGGTAAAAAATGGGCAAATACGATAGAATTTTGAACGGAAAAACAAAAATACACTTTGTTGGAATTGGTGGAAGCGGTATGTTCCCGCTTGTACAAATTTTGCACGCTGTGGGCTACAATATAACAGGCTCTGACGTTAACGAGGGCGACATTATTGACAGAGAGCGTAAAATGGGCATAGAAGTTACAATGGGGCACAGTGCAGACAACGTAAAAGACGCCCAGCTTGTTGTATACACTGCCGCTGTTATGAAAGACAACCCTGAGGTGCAGTTTGCTAAAAAGCAAGGAATTGAAACGGTAGAGCGCAGTATTTTACTTGCATGTGTTGCAAACACTTATGTAAAACCAATATGCATTGCAGGCACACACGGCAAAACCACAACAACTGCTATGACTACCCAAATTCTTGTTTTGGCCGGAAAAGACCCTGCGGCAGTTATAGGCGGTAAACTTCCGCTAATAGATGCATACGGGCGTTTTGGCGCAAGCAACGAAATTGTTGTAGAGGCGTGCGAGTATAACAACACATTTTTGCATTTAGAGCCGTATAACAGCATAATTTTAAACATCGATGAAGACCATATGGAATTTTTTAAAACAATGGACAATTTGAAAAATTCGTTTAAAAAGTTTGCAAAATCAACAACGGGTGCTGTAATTGCTAATATAGACGACAAAGAAACGCGCGAAGTTACGGCTAAATTAAAGCAACCTGTTATAACATTTGCACGTGAAAATAACGCTGATTATATGGCGTTAAACGTAAAACAATATCGCCCGTCTTTTTATGAATTTGATGTGTCTGTTAAAGGCACAATTTACACGCACATTAAGTTAAGCGTGCCGGGCGAGCACAATGTGCTTAACGCAATGGCCGCTTTTGCGGCAGCGCATGAAAATGGCTGTACGCCCGAAGAGTGTAAAAACGGAATTGAGACATTCAAGGGTGCCGGTAGGCGTTTTGAGTTTCACGGCGAAGTAGGTGGCGTGACAATTGCAGACGACTATGCACACCACCCAAAAGAACTTGAAGTTACACTAAACAGTGCAAAAAAAATGGGCTATAATAATGTTTGGGCAGTGTTGCAGCCGTTCACCTACACGCGAACAGCACATTTGCTTGACGACTTTGCACGTGTTTTGCACATTGCCGACAAAGTTGTTATGACTGAAATTATGGGTGGCCGCGAAAATGCTAGCGAGCACAAAATCCGCACAAAAGACCTTGCCGAAAAAGTGCCCGGCAGCGTTTGGTTTAACACATTTGACGAAGTTGTAAAGCACGTAATGGAAAACGCAAAAGACGGCGACCTTGTTATTACGCTTGGCTGTGGCGATATATACAAAGCTGCTAAAAAAATGATGAAGTATAAATAACAAATTAACAATTTAAAAAGAAAGAGGTAAAAAATGGAAAGCAGGCAATTAAGTGCCGCTACAAAGCGTGCAATGGGCTACCCTGCCGAGGGTAAAGAGTGGTTTTGTGGCTTTACGTACACAGACGTAAAAGGCATTGGCTATGAAGAGGGTGTGCACAGGCGTGACCCTAGCAGTGTTCTTTGTGTAGACGGCGTATATTATGTATGGTACACAAAATCAATAGGCGCACATTTCGGTAAACATTCTCAAAGCAACGCTGTAAAACTATTCCCGTGGGATTTTGCCGACATTTTTTACGCAACCAGTGAAGACGGCATTAACTGGGTAGAACAAGGTGCAGCTGTAAAGCGCGGTGTTAAAGGCACTTTTGACTCAAGAACAGTTTGCACGCCCGACGTTTTAGAGCATGACGGCAAGTACTATTTAGTTTACCAATGCCAAGCACATACCACTTTTTATAACGGCAAAAGCGAAACAGTAGGCCTTGCAATAGCCGATAACCCAAACGGCCCATGGAAAAAGATTGAAAAGGATATTCTTGTACAAATGGACGCAGGCGACTGGTTTGGCACCGAAAATGATTATAACTCGGGGCATTTTGAGGGTGTTGTTCATGACCCGTCACTGTTTTTCTATAACAATAAATTTTACTTATATTATAAATGCTCTTGCTCAAAGAGAATTAACAACCAAACAAGCATGAAGCATTCAGGCCCTGATACAAGATGGGGTGTTGCAACTGCCGACAGTGCTGAAGGGCCGTATACACACAGCCCGTTTAACCCTATAACAAACAGCGGCCACGAAACTATGCTGTGGCACTATGACGGCGGCATTGCGGCACTTTTAAACAGAGACGGCCCCGAGAAAGACACAATACAATATGCAAAAGACGGCGTAAATTTTGAGGTAATGTCGCATGTGAACGAAACACCACAAGCCGGCGGTGCTTGCAGAGAATTTGACGAGGCAGACGGCCCACTTGCAGGCGTAAGGTGGGGGCTGTGTCACTGCGATGAGAGAACTTCTGTGTGGAACTACATAACTCGTTTTGATACAGATTTCCGCCATTCATACGCACACCCTATTCAATATCCAAAAAATAACTGCCGCGGAATTGGTAACGATTAAACATTAATATTGCTTAACTAAAGCCCACTGAACAACTCAAAATGTGTTTTCAGTGGGCTTTATATAAATGGAGGTTAGTTTGAAACAAATTTCAAACTAACCCTCGTAGGGGCGATGCGCAGGGCGATTACCTCCCCTATGCGCAAAAAATGCTCTTATCATTCCGACACTCAGCGTGATAAGAGCGAAGTTTTATTTTTATTTTGTGCCGACGCTGAGCGGCGGAATGGAGCATTTTTATGGGTAAAAACTTTGACATTGCAGTTTTAGGCGGTGGCCCTGCTGGGTATGTTGCAGCTATTCGTGCCGCACAGCTAGGCGCAAGCGTTGTTCTTATTGAAAAAACTGCTCTTGGTGGCGTGTGTATGAATGTTGGTTGCATACCCACAAAGGCGTTAATTCACTCTTCACACGCCGTGCAAGAAGTGAAAAACGTAAAAGAACATGGTATAGATGTTTCTATTGATGAAACACAGTGGGGCACTGCGGTTTTGCGCAAAGACAGAATTGTTAAAATGCTTGGCAAAGGCATTGAGCACCTTATGAAAACAAATAATATTACAGTTTTAAACGGCGAGGGATCTATAATTTCTAAAACCGAAATTAGCGTTTTGTTAAGTGAAAATTCGCAAGAAACACGTATAAATTGCAAAAAAATGATAATTGCGACAGGCTCTCGCCCTCTTTTGCCGCATTTTATTAAAGGGTGCGAGCTTGAAGGTGTTTTAACAAGCACTACAGCGTTAAATTTAAGCGAATTACCAAAGCACATAGTAGTTATAGGTGGCGGTGTTATAGGCCTTGAGTTTGCCGCTATGTTTTGCGGTGCAGGCAGCAGTGTAACAGTGTTAGAACTTGCCACAAAAATTTTGCCTAACGAAGATGACGAAATATCGCAAGAACTATTGAAACTACTAAAACGAAAAGGCATTAAATTTGAGCTTGGTGTGAAAGTTGAGCGCATTGAAAAGAAAGCAGGAAGTGAAAACAGCGAGCTTAATATTTGCTTTAAAAGCTACAATTCAAGTGCTGAAACTGACAGCGCCATTTCAGGCGACGCAAACAGAAATAACACGCCGCAAAATGACGAAAAATTTATAAGTTGCGACAATGTTTTACTTGCGGTAGGGCGCAGTTTTAACAGCGAAGTAGCAAGCAATATAGGTTTGCAACTTAAAAACGGGCATATAATTGTTGATGAAAATATGCAGACATCTGTTAGCGGTGTTTACGCCGCCGGTGATGTTATAGGCGGCAAATTGCTAGCACATTTATCTTTTGCACAAGGGCGCACCGCCGCAGAAAATGCTGTGGGCGCACTTAAAAGCGAAGATTGCGGCGGCATTTCTAACGCTGTTAGTGCAGGTGCTGAAACTGCTAGCGAAGAAAATGGCCATAAAAATGCAGTAAGCGCAGAATTTGGCGCAAACTTTTATGGCAAGTTCTTTACTGAAAAAAGTGCCTCTATCCCCTCTTGTATTTACACAACGCCCGAGGTCGCCTCTGTTGGCTTAAGCGAAAAAGCCGCAAGAGAACTAGGCATAAATGTTAAAGTAGCACGCAGTGATTTTAGGGCAAACGGCCGTGCACACACACTTTCAGCACGCGACGGTTTTGTGAAAATTGTTGCTGATGAAAATTGTGTTATTATAGGTGGGCAAATTTTGGGCGAAAATGCGTCGGAATTAATATCAGAAATAACACTTGCGGTTAACTTAAGGGCAACTGCTAACGCAATAGCAAACACGGTTCACCCTCACCCCAGCCTTAGCGAGGCAATTTGGGAAGCGTGTAACAAAATAGCCGGAACGCCAATTCACACGTAACAAAATTGTGAGGATAACTTTATGAAGCAAAAAAATAAATTCAGCATCAAATTTGTATTATTAGCTGCTGCTATAATTGCAATTGCAGTAGCGCTGTTTTTCTATTTCAGCCCTATTTCAATGTCGAAACTTTTAAACAGTGAACAGTCTTATTACTTAACGCATATAGAATTTAGCATCGAGGACAGTGCGCCTATTATTAACTCGCAAGATTTTTCAAGTGAAGATACTAATATGCATAAACAAGAATTAACTACCCTATTATCGCAACATTTTTACAATCGCACAACAGGCACACTTTTTTCTGATGGTTCAATGAATGACTTTGGCGATGAACTTTTGCACATCTTTGTGTATGAAGAGACAGAATTCGTTAACATAATATCAATTTCAAGCAGTGGCAACATTGCAGTGAACGGCAAAAATTACACAATGACCTATGCCCACGAGCTTATTGAGGAAATAATGCAGCTTATGGGCAGCGAATAAACGCACGAACATCTAAAATCAAGCTAAATGTGGGCTGTCGATATTTCTCGACAGCCCACATTTATTTTAATACGGCTTTACCTAATTCACCAGTAAAATTTGTCATCAATTATTTCTTCAATTCTCCACTCTAAGCCGTCGGGGTCATTGCTAGACATAATATAATATGTGTCATAAATTCCGCCGGCTATTTGCAAGCCCAGTGTTGTAACATGCGGGTCAAGCACTTCATTAACACGTGCATGTAACAAAACAACGTTATCGGCATTCACACCATTAATATAGTTTTCAATATCTTCTGCCATATCGGGCCTTGTAATATCTTCAATTGAAACCTCTTGCAAATTGTTAATAATATAGCCCGGTACATAAGTATGTGTGTCTGAGCTGTGCCATAATTTTAAATTTTCAACATCCTCACTATTTATTATTTGTGAAAGTAAGTCATAATCACGCAATGTCAACGCTTTATAATAATTGTTTATAGTTACTTCAGGTGGGAAGAATGATTGTGTTGTATAATCTAAATAATAAAATTGTCCGTTGTTGTAAGCATTATAATAATTGTTGAAATTTTTGATGGGGTAATCTTCCAAAAAGCTATATGTTGCCTCATTAATGCTTTGTAGTTCTTTTAAATAAATGTCATTTAAATTTTCAATTACGTGAATTTCACTTTCTCCATGCGCCGCTTTTGCTGCCTCAAAATCTTCGTATGTATATTCTTTGCCATTAATATAATATATGCCGTCAATGCTCATTTCAAAATAAACTTCTTCGCCAAAATATCCGTCTGTTAGCCCGTAATATCGTATGTCACCATTGCCCATTTGGAAAATGTTATTTTGCGTAATATATGTTTTATTTTCCGACACAATATATTCTATGCCATAATTACTGGAAACAGGCATTGACAATTCTTGAACAGGTAAGCTGCCAATAAAGTATAAACCACTTTCCGGTGTAATTGTGTAAATTTTTACTATATTAGTATACGCAAGGTCGCTTATATATAATTTATCGTCATAATAAAATTCATCATCAAAGGCGAGCTGTTGGCTATCATAAGCAATTATAACAAGTTCTAAAATGCCGTTGCCGTCAAGGTCTACTAAGTTAGAATAGCAAAAACCACTTGCGTCAACCATGGGGTAATCGGGCATGTCAGGCTCGGTTGGGGTAAGTGTCATGCCTATTATTTCATAATCTGTTCCACTTGTATTTTGTATATTGTAATCAAGCTCATACGCTTTTAAAAGTGCTGAATATGGCGAATAATCAATTTGCTGTGTGTTGTTCTCGGTGGTTTCTTCGCTTATTATATCTTCATTTTCCTGCACTTGCGATGTGCTAGCTAAATTTTCGGGCAAAGAGCTTGAATTATCATATTCAAGTATTGGGGCCAAGGCGTTTTGCAGGTTGCCCTGCTCTTTTTCAGCGCAAGACACAAACACTAGTAATAAAATGCAAACTATTAACATAACTGCTATTTTTTTCATAAATACCTCCCAGTAAATATTAAAACCGATAATACAATTAATAGTTTAACAAAAATTAATTAATAAATCATCGTGTATTTACGCAATTAAATATTAATTGCTCAGGTTGTCAAAAAACCCATGCACTAAAAAAAGTTGCACAAACGGGCAGCGGTAAGGAAACTTTTTTTATCTCAAAAAGTTTCCTCTTTGCCAATAAATTGGCAAATTCACCTTCAAAAATGCTCTTTTAAGGCAAAAGATTGCGTTTTCTGTGGAAAACGCCTTAGGGCTCTGCCCTAAGAACCTGAAATTTTTTGGAAAAAATTTAGTAAAACTTTTAATATTCGTAATAATGACTAAACGCTATACCTTTTTCGACAGTCTGCGTAATTAAATGTTAATTGCTTTACTAATTCGAGAATATTTACATTATTACAGCAGAAAACTCTAAAAATAAAAATGCTATCATTTTTTGTTAGAACTCACTAATTCTGCCACACGCTGTTGCAATTATAGTGTCACCAAGTTCAACTTGTTTACCCTCTGTCGATGTTGCCATCTTGCTTTTAGAGCTTACACTCACTTCAATTTGCCCAATTGCGCCGAGAGCACGAGCCTCTTCCTCAGCTTGTTCACGTGCTGCTTTTTCTGCAAATATAAGCGCGTCTTCGTGGTTTTCAATTACAGTAAGCCCACTTTCTGTGTATACTTTGTATCCAAAAAGCTCATCGCCCGGGTAGCACGGCGTTATTGTTACCTTGCTGGTTGCGCTAATGTCGGCAACAATGGCGCCAAGTGCATTTGCCACTTCTGCATGCTGTGGAATAACAAAATCACAGCCAAGTGCTTTTGCAACCTCGGGCAAGAAAATGTGCGTAGGTGCGCCAATTCCTATAAGCGTTGCATTTGTTGTAAATTTTAAATCAACAAGTTTATAACTGTCATCGTTTCTGTGTTTCCAATTGTATTGTGCAAGTTTTAATATTTGCTTGCTTACAGTTTTGGTAAATATTTTTTTGTGCTGATGTGTAAGCATTATTCTTATAATATTTTTATACAACTTCTCACATACCACATCATAAACATCATCACAAAATTTTTGTAAATCTTGCGGTGTGTCATCGTATTCATATAAATTACGCATTAAAAAACGCGCGCCTAAAATTGAAGCTTCTTTGTTGTGGGCAGTAAAATCACCATTAATATGCATTATATCGGTTGGTGTAAGGCCTGCACGCATTATAACACCCTCATTTTCAAGGCGCTGTGTTTTCATGCTGTAATAGTCAAGCACGTTATGCCCCAGCATAATGGGTGCTTTTTCAAGCTTTTCAATAAGTTCACGCTCATATTCGTTATATGTATCTAAACTTTTTGGCACTTTCACAAGAAACAAAAATTCATGCAGAGGTATGTGCGACTTTACGTTATTATCTACCAATTGGCGCAAGCTTTCAATTACCGACGGGTACTGCATACTAAGCAAACATAAAGGCTGAACGCGGCGTGTGCCCAGTTGCAATTTTGCATCTTTGCAATAAATATGGCTGTCTCCGCCAAGGCCGAATGTGTCTATGTAAACGCCTTTAATTTGTGTGCGCCAGCCGCCAATTTTAATGCCGTCTGTCATGCACGGGCGGTAGCTTTCCACAACTGACACATCAGTAGTTGTGCCGCCAATATCAATTACAACGCTGTTCTCGCAGTTTGTAAGCGACAATGCACCTATAACACTTGCCGCCGGGCCACTTAAAATAGTTTCCACCGGCTTTGTATGCGCCGCTGTGTCCGTCATTAAGCTGCCGTCACTTCGCACAACCATTGTTTTAATGTCTGCACGTTTTTGCGATAGTGCTGTTTTAACGCTTTTCATAAACTCTTCATTGACAGGTAAAAGCCGTGCGTTTAAAAGGGCTGTTGCGCCTCGCTCCATAACATTTAAATCTTGCGCAAATTCATTTGCCATAACAAACGGTACATTGAATTTTTTTGTAAATTCCTCATGTGCTTTCACCTCGCACACGGCGCCGTTTTGCATTGCGTTAAGCTCTGCAATTGAAAGCGCTTGGGCTTCACTGAGCCACTGCTTATTCTCATCAATAACAGCTTGCCAGTCAGGGTGCGCTACAACGCTTCCGTCTGAGCCGCTGTTAAGCTCAACACAAAGAACATCGCTGTAATTAAGCCCATACTTATTTTTAGCGTCAATCCAGCGCATAGTTTCTTTTGTAGTTCCCATTAAAATTAATTTCGCACGTGCGCCCTTTTTTTCAACGCAGGCGTTAGTTGCAAGCGTTGTAGACATTGAAAGCAACACAGCACTTTCAAGCAAATTTTGCGGTATCAAACTAAGAGCATTTTTTATTCCTATGCTTAAGTCGCTTTTTGTTGTTATGGTTTTGCCTTTTGCTAGAATTTCTTTTTTTTCATAGTCGTACACAGCAATGTCTGTGTACGTTCCGCCTGTGTCTATTCCAATTCCTAAACGCATAATTTACCGTCCTTTTAAAAATTGCTTGTGTTAATTACATTCTTCCCTTTACAAATATAATAACAGAAAACGAGAGAGCATAAAAGCCCTCTCGCATTTTTTTGTCTCTTTTTTTTACAGCTCTGTTTATTCAATAATTATCTTTCAATAATACTTTAACTTCCATTTTTTAATTAAACTTACTATAACACTAATTTAGATCTAATACTCCCGTTATTTTTGCAAATTTTAAAAGTTTTACTAAATTTTTTTCAAAAAATTTCGGGGTTTAGGGCAGCGCCCTAAAGTGTTAATTTAATTAGCTAATTAAAAATATCGCCTTGTTTTTTCATTACCTCAACAACTTTTTCACAAAAATCCGGAATATTTGTCAAATCTTCACCCCAAAATTTTGTGTTTTTGCACACTTTTTCAGCTAAAGTCTCAGCGCTTTCGTCTTTGTTTTCTGCAAAAAATTCTAGAACAAATCTGTCATCTTGTATTAAATAATCTTCACCGTTTACAGTGTTCACAAGCCCATTTTCCGTTAATGTGTGCCCATTGTAAAACATTATGTAATATGCAAACGAGCTTACAAGGCACTGTGGCAATTTGCCCGTTTTTTCAACATATGCTTTAACGCTAGGCAAAACGCGTGCTTTCCACTTCGCAGTTGAATTAAGCGATATTGAGAGCAATTTATGGTCAATGAACGGGTTGTTAAATCTATCTTTAACACTGCTTGCAAATTCTTCAAGTTCCTCTTTTGGCAGTGTCAAAGTAGGTATTATTTCTTCGTATATAGCGGTGTTCATAAAATTTGAAATAGCATCATTTTGCATACACTCGCGTACGTTCCTCATGCCGGCAAGGTACGCGCCAAGCACCATTGAAGTGTGTGCGCCGTTTAAAATTCGCACTTTGCGCTGTTTATACGGGGTGTGGTCATCTGTTATAATAACGGGTAAACCTGCCTTTTTAAACGGCAATTCATCATTTAATTTAGACGGGCCCTCAATAACCCAAAAACCAAACGTTTCAGCTGTGTTGAGCAAGTTGTCTTTATACCCTAGCTCCTCACACAATTTTTCGGCCTCGTCTCTCGGGTAGCCTGTAACAATTCTGTCAACGAGTGTTGAGCAAAAAATGTTCTCTTCCCTCACCCATTTTTCAAATTCATCGCCCAACTCCCAAAGCTTGCAATACTGTAAAACGCACTTTTCAAGCTCTTTGCCGTTGTTATCTATTAGCTCGCACGATAAAATTACAAAACCTTTTGCGTTTTGTACGTTATTATAACGTTCATACATAAATTGTGTAAGCTTTGCAGGAAAACTTGACGCCGGTGTGTCGGATAATTTACAACTATCATCAAAAACAATGCCTGCTTCTGTTGTGTTGCAGCTAATAAAACGCAATTCCTCACTTTTTGCAAGCTCCATTAATTCGGCATAGTTTTCATATGGGTTTATACAGCGGCTAACTGACGATATAACGCGTTTTTTGCTTACTTGTTCGCCATTCTCATATCCTCGCAAAAAAAGTGTATATAACCCGTCTTGTTCGTTTATCATTTGTGTTAAGCCGTTTTCAATTGGTTGGCACAGTGCAACTTTGCAATTGAAACCTGCCTTTTCGTTCATAACGTCCACAAAATAATCAACAAAAGCACGTAAAAAGTTTCCCTCGCCAAACTGTAACATGCGCTCGGGTGCGTCTTGAAGAAGATAGCCATCGAAATTTTGTTTTTTCAGTGTTTGGTAGCATAAATTATCCATTATTGACTCCTAACTTTTATTTATATTATTTTTGTAACTACTTACAATATTGAATTTATTTTATAGCTTAATATTAAATTACAACGTTATTCCCTGCTTGAAAATTGCTAAATCATGGTATCCCATTTCTTCTGCTTTAACTTTTTTTCCACTTGCTACATCTAGCACAAACTCAAACAAATCGCTCGCTGTTTCTTCAATTGATTTGTTATTTGAAACTATAACACCGCTATCGAAATCTATCCAGTTATTCTTTTTTTGGTTTAGTGGCGAGTTAGACGAGATTTTTACAGTGGGTACAGGGCAAGCAAAAGGCGTGCCGCGCCCTGTTGTAAACAGCACTATGTGTGCGCCTGCCGCTGCAAGGGCCGTTGAAGCTACAAGGTCATTACCCGGTGCATTTAACAAGTTAAGCCCTTTTTCGCACACAATATCGCCATATTTTAGCACATCTATAACTTCAGCGTCTCCACTTTTTTGCGTGCACCCAAGCGATTTATCTTCAAGTGTAGAAATTCCCCCTTGCTTATTCCCCGGCGAAGGGTTCTCGTAAATTGTTTGGTTATGGCTTATAAAATATTGTTTAAAATCGTTTATAAGTGAAACAGTTTTATCAAAAATTTCTTCGTTTTTACAGCGGTTCATTAATATGGTCTCAGCGCCAAACATTTCCGGCACTTCTGTTAAAATTGTTGTACCGCCGTTATTTATTAGCATATCAGAAAAGCCGCCGACAGTAGGGTTTGCTGTTATGCCCGAAAGCCCGTCAGAACCGCCACATTTTAAGCCAACTATTAAATTTTCAGCTGCTATTTTCTCACGCTTAAATTTTTGGGTGTACTTACATAGTTCATTCACAAGCTCAACACCGGCTTCAAGTTCATCGTCAAAATCTTGGCATTGCAAAAACTTTACCCTGTCTGCGTTAACATCGCCCAGCACTTTTTTAAGCTCATTAATATTGCAATTTTCACAGCCAAGCCCAAGCACTAAAACGCCACCGGCATTTGGGTGTTTTATTAAATTTGAAAGCACTTTCATAGTGTTTTCTTGGTCGTCACCCATTTGAGAGCACCCATAAGGATGATTAAAAGAAATTATATCGTCTTCACGCTCTTTGTTTGCACTTTTTGCTCTTTTTTCTATTTCACGCGCTACATTATTAACACAGCCAACTGTGGGAATAACCCACACTTCATTGCGTATGCCAAACTTACCGTTTTCACGTTTATATCCATTAAAATATCGCGGTATTTCTATTTCTTTTGGAAAATCTTCTACTTTTTTATACGTGTAAGCCACTTCGTCAGACAGCCCGGTTTTTATATTATGTATATGAACATGTTCGCCTGTTTTAATATCGTTTGTTGCATAGCCAATGCTATGGCCATACTTTATAATTTGCTCGCCTTTTTTTATTGGGCAAAGTGCAAATTTATGCCCGGCTGGTATGTCACTGCATAAAATTATTGTATTATCGTCAATTACAACGCTATCATCTTTTTTTAGCGCACTGAGTGCAACAGCAACACTGTCGATTTTATTAATCTTAAAATAACTTTGCATGTTCTACCTCCACAAATATAACTGTAAGTGCTTACAAATATATTACAATATTTATTTGTAATTGTCAACAAATTTGTTTGCAAAGTATTGATTTTATTAATAAAATGTAATATACTATGCTAGTAAGCACTTACAATTTTTTTGAAAGAGGTGCAATATATGAATATATACGATGTTTCTAAAAAAGCAGGTGTTTCAATAGCCACTGTATCTCGTGTTTTAAATGGAGGAAGCAACGTAAGCGCCAAGACGAAGCAAAAAGTTTTGAAAGTAATTGAAGACGAAAATTATGAGCCAAACATTTTTGCACGCAGCCTTGGGCTTAATACAATGAGAACAGTGGGCATACTTTGCAGTAATTCTTCCGATATTTTTCTTGCGTCTGCTGTTTATTTATTGCAGCAAGGTTTAAGCGGCCACGGTTATGATACCCTTTTATGTTGCACAGGCTATGAAACAGAAAATAAAACGAAATATCTTGATTTATTAGTTTCAAAACGTGTTGATGCAATAATACTTGTCGGCTCTGATTTTGCGAACGAAAAAGATAATAGCTTTATTATTAATTCAGCAAAAAAAGCACCTATTTTTCTCTTAAACAGCTATATAGAAGCCCCGAATGTTTATAGTGTACTTTGTGATGATGAAGAAATTGTATTTAAAGTTACTGAAGATTTAATAAAGAAAACAAACGGTGAAATTATTTTTTTAACACGCCGTAATTCTTATAGCAGTACCCAAAAACAAAACGGTTTTGTAAGCGCTTTCAAAAAGTACAATAAAGCTTTAGATAGCAGGCGCATTATTACTTTTGACGGAGACACAAGACAAATTGTTGATATGCTTGCCAATACAAAAAATAGTGGAATAAAGTTTAGTGCTGTTATAACAGGTGACGATGAACTTGCAATTGGCGTAATAAAGTACGCTAAAACGTACAATATTTCTATTCCAAATAAGCTTAAAGTAATTGGCTACAACAATTCACGCTTAACACAATACTGTGAGCCCGAGCTTAGTAGTATTGATAATAAACTTGAGAGTTGCTGTGAATTGCTTGTGCTGGCCATTATAAATTCAATGAATGACAAAAGCGTGCCCGCAAAAACAACAATTGCAGCTGAACTTATTAATAGGCAAACTACCTAAAATTATTATAGTAAGAGAACGGAGAAGAAAATGAAAAAATTCATGGACGAAAATTTTTTACTTGACACAAAAACAGCTGAGATACTATACCACGAACATGCCGCAAAAATGCCAATAATTGATTACCACTGCCACATTAACCCCGAAGAAATTGCAAAAAATAAACGATATGACAATATTACTCAGGTGTGGCTTGGCGGCGACCATTACAAATGGCGTGCAATACGTTGTAACGGTGTAAGTGAAAATGAAATTACAGGTAGCAAAGACACGAACCCATTTACAACATTTAAAGCATGGGCTAATACACTTGTGAAAGCAATAGGCAACCCTTTGTACCACTGGACATACTTAGAATTGAAAACATACTTTGGCATAGAAGAACAACTTTGTGACGAAACATGCGAAAAAATTTACAACATGTGTAATGAGCGCTTAAAACAAGATAACATGAGCGTTCGCGGCATTATTAAACAGAGCAACGTTAAAGTTATTGGAACGACAGATGACCCACTTGACGATTTGAAATGGCACAAAAATATTGCTGATGACATCACATTTGATGTAAAAGTTTTACCATCTTTTCGGCCGGACAAAGCACTTAACATAGATAAAGAAGGCTTTAGCGAATATATCGAAGCACTTGGTAAATGTGCAAATATAACGATAAATGGTGTAAAAAATGTTTGTGATGCACTAAATAACAGAATTGATTTCTTCCATGAAAATGGTGCTTGCATAAGCGACCATGCACTGGACCACTGCATATATGAAGTAAAAAGTGAAGCAGAGCTTGATGAAATTTTATCAAATGCAAGAAAAGGTATAAAGCTAACTCAAGAAGATGTAAGCGCTTACAAAACTTATATTCTAATAAGCCTTGCAAAAAAATATAAACAGCTAAACTGGGCTATGCAAATACATTTTGGCTGCCTTAGAAACAACAATACAAAAATGTTTAAAGAGCTTGGCCCCGACACAGGCTTTGATGCTGTGTCTAACGCACACGGCGTTGACCCACTTTCGAAACTTTTAGACGCTTTTAACGAAAATGGAATGCCTAAAATGATACTTTACAGCTTAAACCACTACGACAATGAAGCAATAGCTACACTTGCAGGTTGTTTTTCCGCAAATGCGCAGTGCAAAGGCCAAATTCAGCTTGGCAGTGCCTGGTGGTTTAACGACACTAAAACAGGCATGGAAAAGCAACTTACCGACCTTGCAAACCTAAATTTGCTTGGAAATTTTATTGGTATGTTAACTGATTCTCGCAGCTTTTTAAGCTATACACGCCACGAATATTTTAGGCGAATATTGTGCAACTGGGTAGGCAATTTAATTGAAAACGGCGAATATTATGCGGACATGAAATCAGCCGGTAAACTTATTGAAGACGTTTGCTATAATAACGCAGCCGAATATTTTGGCGTTTAATAGTTCCTACTTCATAGTTAATTATTTTCGCATTTATTTTCATAATTATAAAAAAACCTAACATATGAAAACACTTACAATATTATAGGTTAAAATTATTTGTAACATTATAAAACGGGCTATGTCGAAATTCATACATTTTCGACATAGCCCAATTATTATTGTACTTTAACTTATTTGTATTCGCATGGCAAAAGCAAAAATTCAGCCATCACTGCTATAAATGCTGTATTTAAAGCTTCACAACTTTAATGTCAAGAATTTTTGCAATTTCCTCTAATTTGTCAGATACATCGCCCCAAACTATACTATAATGGTGGCTCATACCGCTTTCTGCAATTTTATTAACAAGCTCAAGCACAGGTGTTTCAACTTTAACGTGAACCATAGCACCGCGTGTGTTGCGCTCTGTCGGCAGTGCTTCACCGCCCAAAATAAACATCACATACTTGCCGTCAATATTTGTTAGCCTTGCTGCCGTAACAGGCCCTGTTTTAAGCGAGCAATAAAACGCTGTTCCCTGCCCTGCAAGTGGGTGGTCACACATTTTAACACCATCTGCACTGTTATGCAAGCTTGGCGCCGCGTTTCCGCAATGCCAATATGTAACTGTGTTCTCTTTTTCGTCTATGTTTATAAGGTCAGTAACAAAAGTTGCGCTGTCTGTTAAAATGTTTTGCATTACGCTTGCAAGGCCTGCGTCAACGTCGCCCTCACATGCTATGTGCACACCTTCGTCTGCAAGGCGCCCAAGCACCGCACACGGCGTTGTTTTAAGGCTACCCATTTCAGGCCAGCATTTTATTGCGCAGTAATCATATCCTTGTTGTGGTGCAAGTTTTTTTAGTGCAAGGTAAAGGCGTGCGTGGTTTTCTAGGTATCCATCGGGTATTTCACCTGTTTCCCACTTGCTTATTACACTTGCCATTTCAGCGTCTACTTCATCTTTTGGAAGCGCTTCCATTGTATCAAATACAATTTTAAGGTCTGTCTCTTCTATGTTAATACCAAACGTTTTGCGTATAACAACTTCGTCAAAAGCACAGTTATAAAACGCAGTAGGCCTGTAACCAAACAGCCCGTATGTTAGGCCTCTTATATTTTTTACAGCAGCATAGGCACTAATTATATCATCAATATTTTTTTGCACCCTTTTTTCATCATAATTGCCAAAAACAATACGACATTCTGCGCCAATACGCTTTAGGCTTGCACCGTTCATAGTTGCACTGCAAAGCGCGTTAGCATAAAGCCTTCCCTCACGCTCCCAGCTCTCTTCACGCGGTGCCCATAAAATTAGCGGCACTTTTAAAGCGTCAGCAAATGCACATGGTATATCATCGCCTGTAAATGCGCCATAAACAAGAACAATTAAGTCAATTTCTGCTTTTTTAAACTCACTAATACAATCTTTTACGGCGTCTTTACTCGAAATAATTTCTTTATAACGCACAACGTTTGCACATTCAATATTTTTCTCAATATAGTCGCCATATTCGCGAATTCTTTTCTCGGGAAGCTCTCTTGGCCAGCGGCCCGAAAATGTTGTAATAAAACCTACGTTTAACTTTTTTTTCATTATGTTACCTCCTAAGCTTTTCCGGCACTACCGGATAATTTTATTATTTCTTTAACGTCTTCACATAGCGCGTCACTAGCCATTTGGCTAAGCTTGAATGAATGGCCGTTGTGGTCTGTTTTCAAAGCTTCTTCATAATGCTGAACATATTTAAAGCGTATGTCGGTGCCAAAATTAATTTTTGCAACGCCCATTTGTATTGCTTTTTTAATAATATCCTCGTCCATGCCTGTGCAGCCGTGCAAAACAAGCGGTATATCAGTAAATTTTCTAACATTTTCTAAAACATCCAGGTGAATTTCCGGCTTGCCTTTATAGTAACCGTGTGCGTTTCCAATTCCTATCGCAAGCGTATCAGGGTTGCAAAGGCTTAAAAATTTACGCACATCTTCAGGGTCAACAATGTTCTTATTCTCCATAGGCACACCGCCGTCAAGGCGCAAAAGCTCGCCTATTTCAGCCTCTACCGGCACATTAAAAAGCTTTGCAACTTTTATAACTTCACTTGTCATAGCGGCATTTTCTTCAACAGGTTTTGTAGAGCCGTCAATCATAACACTTGTGAAGCCAAGACGCAATGCCTCCATACAAATTTCAAAACTGTCGCCGTGGTCAAGGTGAATTGATACAGGCACATCAACTTTATTAGCACACCATTTTGCCGTTTCAAAAAACCAGTCGTGCCCTGAATAAGCGCCTGTTGCAACATAATGCGCAAGAATCATCGGGCTTTTCATTTCCTGTGCTGCTTTGCAGCAAGCCCTAATTATGTCATATTGCCCGCCCTGGGTATTAATTGCAGGAATTGCATAACCCTCTTTAGCAGCTTTTTTCAGCATATCAAGATTGTTTGTTAACATAATATCTCCTTAAAACGTTTTAAAATAACACAATTTTAGTTTAATTTTAACTATAAACAAAATATGTACATTCGTATGTAGGTATATTACAATATTTTAAGCAATTTGTCAAGATATTGACAAATAAAAGCCAGTATTGTATACTTGTTTAAAAGCAATTTGCTATTTTATTTTAGTAGTTATACATTCGTGTGTATATTAAATTAAACAAGGAGACTTATAATGGGCAAGACTGCAATTAAAAACGAACTGGAAAAGTTAAATGCAAGCGCGCTACTTGGTATTGACGGTATGATTGACGAAGTTTGGGAACTTTTAAGGAGCAGAACGTCTGACAAAGAGTTCACTAAAATGTCGAAGTTGATGGACTTTGGCAATGCTATAACAGAGCGTAAAACAGGCGGCATGGCGACAGAGCGCATTTTAAAGCGCAAAATAAGCGGTGGGTTTGTGTGCAACACGGGGCGTGCCGTGGCACATCTGGGGCTTGATACAAGTTTCCTGTGTATGTTCGGAAGAGAACGTATTGACAGCATTTTTGATGAGTTTAAAGGTATGGTTGAAATTTATTCGTGTGGCGAACCCGCGTGTATTAACCTACTTGAGTTCACAGACGGTAAAATTATGATGCCGAACTTAGAAAACCTAATTAATTTAAAGTGGGCTGATATTGAGGCAATTTATTCAAAAGAACAGCTTATTAAAATGACTAATAAAGATATTATTGGTTTTGGCTATTGGTCTAATATGTATGATTTTGACAATATGCTGTCTAATGTAATAAAGCTTAGCAAAGAAAGCGGCAAGGCGCAAAGAATTTTCCACGATTTTGCAAACCTTAACAAGCGCACAAAAGAAGCACTTTTAGAAGCACTTAAAACTATGAAAGCGCAAAACGAAATTTTGCCGCAAACATTAAGCTTGAACGAGCACGAGGGCGGCATAATGTGCAAGGCACTGGGTATTGACTACCCCGAAGATGTAAATACACCGGATGCGCTAAATGCTGTTTTGAAAGCGTCTGAGCAAATACTGGAAATGAGCGGAATTGACGAAGTTGTAATTCATACACTTTACTTTGCTGTTTCGGCAACAAAGACAAAAGGCAGTGCTTACTCAATGCAAAATTATTGTGAAAACCCTGTTAAAACAGCAGGCGCAGGCGATACTTTTAATGGTGGCTACATGATGTCTTCCCTTACCGGCTTATCACAAGAAGACAAACTTGCTGTTGCAAATGCTACTACTTATCTTTATGTGTCAACGGGAAATGCACCCACAAAAAATGAAGTTTTAGCACAAGTAGACAAATGGTTAGATTAATTTTTACATTATAAAATAATATATGTGTTGAAAAACAGCACAAGAACGGAGAGAAAAATGAAGCTAGAATTTGAATACGGCGAAGGCCTAATGAGTGCGAATTTACCCGACTCAACAG
>CAYJHA010000017.1:6390-23965 GCA_964369785.1 uncultured Bacteroides sp. | reverse complement strand
ACGTAGCCCCACAATATAATTATGACGATGACGACGATGATGATTATGATTACGATGACGACGACTATGATGATGACTATGACGATGACGACGGTGATGATGATGACGACTAATATTTGCAATAAGCCCAAAAAGCTGTGAAATATTAACAACGTGAGAGCACAAAACAATTAACATGAAATGTAAGGGGCTATGACATAATAGAATAATATTCGTCAATTTGACGAATAAATGTAGGGGCGGTCCTATGTGACCGCCCGAAACCAAAAGTTTTCCTGCTGGTTTCGGGCGAACACACACATAGAAATTCGCCCTTACAATTTTATACATTATGACAATTACGTCACAGCCTGAAGCTTTAATTAAGAGGCATAACAGCAACATTTAACACATAGTTTACAAAACTAGATAAATTAGTTTAATTTACCTCTTGACTTATACTTATAAATGCTGTATACTGTATTTATAAATTAACTCAAGAGGTATTGTAGTATGGAAAATATAGCAAAGCGCAGGTGGTATTCGAACATTATGAAAGAACCAAACACATTTAAAAGTAGCGACCCTACTAAATATTATTCAATAGGCGAAGAAATTTTAAATGCTATTACACACGGTGTTGGTAGCCTTGCGGCTATTATAGCCACAACTGTAATGGTTGTGTTAAGTGCATTATACGCAAACTGGCAAACAGTTCTTATATGCTTAGTATATGGCTGTTCGCTTATTTTACTTTACACTATGAGCACAATTTACCATGCAATGCAAAACAAAGTGGCAAAAAAAGTGTTCCGCGTTTTAGACCATACGTCTATAAACGTGCTTATAGCAGGCAGTTATACACCCATTACACTAATAGCTTTGGGCGACACATGGAAAGGCCCTGTTTTATGTGCGGCAGTGTGGTTTCTTGCCATACTCGGCATTGTTTTAAGCGCAGTTAGCATTAAAAAGTTTAAAATTGTAACAATGGTGCTGTACGTTTTAATGGGCTGGGCGTGTATATTTATTATAGAAGATGTTATAAACGCACTGCCCACCGCCGCACTTTGGTTTTTAGTGGCAGGCGGCATAACTTACACTGTGGGCATAGCATTTTATTCGCTTAAAAAAATTAAGTTCATGCACGGTGTTTGGCACTTTTTCGTGTTAGGCGGCAGTATATTGCAATTTATTTGTATTGCATTTTTCGTTTTACCTATGAACTTTTAATATAGTAGCCACACATTTACAAAAGCTCGTTAAACATTAAAAACACATGCGCGTTTTCCACGTGAACTGTTTGCCCTTTTAAATAATTCAAGCAATTATCTTCTGGTATGTCATTATTAAACGTAAATTTATATGCGCAAAGTGCCTGTGTTTTTGCACCGGTCTTTGCGTTAATTTTTTTGTTCCCGTATTTAATATCGCCCAAAATGGGTGCACCCAAATGCGCTAAATGTGCGCGTATTTGGTGCGTGCGGCCTGTAAACAAATCTACTTCGCACAAAAAAAACGGCGGCCTTTTCTTCAATATTATAACGCCTGTTTTTATAAGCTTATAATCATCTTTAAGTTTGTTTATCACGTTAACTTTGTTCGTTTTTTCATCGTGCTTTAAAAATGCGGTATGTATGCCCTCGGCCGGTGCGCAAAAAGTTATGCACACATATTTCTTTGTCACAAAGCCGCCTTTTATAAGCTCGTTCATATCTTTTAGCGCTGTATAGTTTTTTGCGGCTATAACTATTCCGCTTGTGCCTCTGTCCAGCCTGTTGCACACAGACGGCGAAAATGTGTGCTCACTCTCGGGCAAGTAATCGCCTTTTTCTTTTAAATAATCGCGAAAAATATCGGTTAAGTTATCATCGCCTGTTTTGTCGGAATGGCAAAGCATGTGCGCAGGCTTATAAATTGCCGCAATATTTTCGTCCTCGAACAAAATGTGCAATTTATGGGCACGTTTTTTGTTTGCAGGGCGTTTTTTTGCGCCCTCTTCCCCATTTGTAGCAAAAAATTCGTCGTTTATGTAAAGCTCTATTATGTCGCCTTTAACAATGCGGTAATCTGCGCCTTCTCGCTTGCCGTTTATTTTTATGCGCTTGTTTCTAAAGCTCTTATACAGCAGTGACGACGGTAATTTTGGCGCAACCGCCAATACAAAACGCGACAGCCGCATATCCTGTTCATTTTCACCGGCAATAAATTGTTTCATAATGTTTAACTTGCACTAATCTTTTTTAAACTGATTAGCATAACCCCTTTTAAATTAATTAATTTTAGTATATAATATTATATAGAATTCGTCAAAGTAAAAATGGTAAGCGGTATATATATTTTTTGTGTTTAATTTGTAGGAGGGCTAAGTATGAGCGTACACGACAACCACCGAAAACGTGTATATAAGCGTTTTTTGAACGAGGGGCTTGCAAGCTTTGACGAACACGAGGCACTTGAATTTTTACTTTATCTTGCAAAAGTGCGCGGAAACACAAACCCAACCGCACACGAGCTTATTAATAGGTTCGGAAGCCTTTCAGAAGTTCTTGACGCTTCTTTAGATGAATTAATTAGCGTGCCCGGCATTGGCGAGGCAAGCGCTGTATCGATTAAATTTATTCCCGAAATGTGCGCATACTATATGAATAACAAACTTAACAATAATAAAAAACTTATA
The DNA here is from genome assembly GCA_964369785.1 of uncultured Bacteroides sp. Classification (GTDB taxonomy): domain Bacteria; phylum Bacillota; class Clostridia; order Oscillospirales; family Ruminococcaceae; genus Ruthenibacterium. The sequence goes on along the minus strand of CAYJHA010000017.1, from coordinate 21,306 downwards.
ACTGTTGAAATGGTGGCAGATTTTTTCTTGCCTAAATTCTTCGCCAAAACTAACGAGTGCTTTTACTTTGCCGCTTTAGACGATTCTCGAAAATTGTTAAGGTGCACACTTGTGTCGGAGGGCACAGGCAACTTCACATCTGTTTCAGTAGCTAAAATTGTGGCGGGCGCAACTACTTGCGCGGCAACAGGCGTAATTTTGGCGCACAACCACCCGCGCAGTACTTCTTTGCCCTCTGCCGGCGACATTGCAAGCACACGAAACATTTATAAGGCGCTTAAAACGGTAAACATCGAACTTATCGACCACTTAATTTTTTCAAATAACGAGTATTTATCTTTTGCTAAGACAAATTATATGGACAGCGTTAAAAATATGTAGCAACTAAATTAAATTGTGTTTTGTTAAAGCATTAAGGCATGGCAACCACAACTTGATGTTGCTTTTTTAACAAGGAGTAAAATGGACACATTTAAACTAAAAGCAGACTACACCCCAATGGGTGACCAACCAAAGGCCATAAAAGAGCTTGTTGACGGCATTAATAACGGCGACAGAGCACAAACTTTAATGGGTGTAACGGGTAGCGGCAAAACGTTTACAATGGCTAATATTATAGCAAATTTAAACAGGCCTACACTTGTTTTGGCACACAACAAAACGCTTGCGGCACAGCTGTGCACAGAATTCAAGGCGTTCTTCCCCGAAAATGCCGTTGAGTATTTTGTTAGCTACTACGACTACTACCAGCCCGAGGCGTACATCCCCTCGACAGACACATATATAGAAAAAGACAGCGCTATTAACGACGAAATTGACCGATTGCGCCACTCTGCCACCGCCGCACTTTCTGAGCGCAGAGACGTTATAATAGTGGCCAGCGTGTCGTGCATATATTCGCTGGGCGACCCTATTGATTACCGCAGTATGGTTATAAGCCTTAGAACAGGCATGAAAATGAAACGCGAAGAGCTTATGGCACGCCTTGTGTTTTTGCAGTATGAGCGCAACGATGTTAATTTTGTGCGCAATAAATTCCGCGTGCGCGGCGACGTTGTGGAAATTAACCTTGCATATATAAACGACGTTGCAATACGCGTTGAATTTTTTGGCGATGAAATTGACAAAATAAGCGAAGTTGTTCCGCTTACAGGCGAGAAAAAGGCAACAGTGCGCCATTTTGCAATTTTCCCTGCCAGCCACTACATTGTTGCAGACGATAAAAAAGAACAAGGCCTGCGCCAAATTTTACAAGAATGTGATGAAATGGTAACGCAGTTTAACAAAGAAAACAAGCTTATAGAGGCACAAAGAATTGCACAGCGCACAAACTATGATGTTGAAATGATACGTGAAATTGGCATGTGTAGCGGCATTGAGAACTACTCGGCGGTGCTGTCAGGCAGGGCGCCGGGCTCAACGCCTACAACTTTGCTAGACTATTTCCCCGAAGATTTTCTGCTTTTTGTTGACGAGAGCCACGTTATGCTTCCACAGCTGCGCGCAATGTACGGCGGCGACAGGGCACGTAAAGAAAGCCTTGTAAACTTCGGCTTTAGGCTGCCGTCTGCCTTTGATAACAGACCCTTGCGTTTTGATGAAGTGGAGGGAAAGTGGAACCAAGTTGTGTTCGTCTCTGCAACGCCGGCCGCGTACGAACGCGAGCACAGCGCAAAAATAGCAGAGCAAGTTATACGCCCCACAGGCCTTGTAGACCCACAAATTATTGTAAAACCCGTTGAGGGGCAAATTGAAGATTTGCTTGGCGAAATAAACGTGCGCGTTGAGAAGAGCGAGCGTGTTTTAGTTACAACGCTTACAAAAAAAATGGCGGAGGACTTGACGGACTATCTAAGCGAGCACGGCGTAAAAGTAAAATACATGCACCACGAAGTAGACACATTCGAGCGCATTGAGCTTATGCGAGACTTGCGCAAGGGTGAGATAAACGTTATTGTTGGCATTAACCTATTGCGTGAAGGGCTAGACTTGCCCGAGGTTTCGCTTGTTGCCATAATTGACGCCGACAAAGAGGGCTTTTTGCGAAGCGAGACAAGCCTTATACAAACAATAGGGCGTGCGGCAAGAAACGAAAACGGCGTTGTTATTATGTATGCCGACAACGTAACCCCATCAATGGAACGAGCAATTACAGAAACAGACAGGCGCAGGGAAATTCAAACAGCATACAATAAAGAGCACGGCATAACACCGCGCAGTATTGTTAAAGATTTGCGCGATGAAAGCGTGCTTGAAATAACAAGCAAAGACGAACACGAGAAAACGGCAAACAAGCGAATGAGCAAAGCCGAAATTGAGCGCAAAATTATACAGCTAACACGTGAAATGAAAGAGGCTGCAAAAATTTTAGAGTTTGAGCACGCCGCTTATTTAAGAGACCGAATTGATAAACTTCGCAAACAGCAAGAAAGGAAAACAAAACTTTGAGCCACGATAAAATAGTTATAAAAGGTGCGCGAGAGCACAACTTAAAAAATGTAAATATAACACTACCACGTGATAAATTTATTGTTATGACAGGGCTTTCAGGCAGTGGAAAATCAAGCCTTGCGTTCGATACAATTTATGCAGACGGGCAAAGGCGCTATATGGAAAGCCTTTCAAGTTATGCGCGCCAGTTTTTAGGGCAAATGGAAAAGCCCGATGTTGACGACATACAGGGGCTATCGCCTGCTATATCAATTGACCAAAAAACCACAAACAAAAACCCACGCTCCACAGTGGGCACAGTTACTGAAATATACGACTATTTGCGCCTTATGTACGCCCGAATCGGCGTGCCGCACTGCCCAATTTGCGGCAGGCTTATAAGCCAGCAAACTGTTGACCAAATGGTAGATGACGTGCTAAAGCTTGAGGCAGGCACGCGCTTTCAGGTGCTTGCACCTGTTGTTCGCGGCAGAAAAGGCACACAGCAAAAAGAATTTGACGCCGCAAGAAGGGGCGGCTTTGCACGTGTGCGTGTAGACGGCAATTTGTACGAGCTTGACGAAGAAATAGAGCTTGAAAAGAACAAAAAGCACGATGTGGACATTGTTGTAGACCGCCTTGTTATTAACGACGATTTACAGCGCCGCCTTGCAGACAGCATTGAAACTGCGGTGCACCTTACAGGTGGCCTTGTTACAATTGATGTAATAGACGGCGAGGAAATGAAGTTTAGCCAAAGCTACGCGTGCCCGGAGCACGGCGTTAGCATTGAAGAACTTGCGCCTAGAATGTTTTCTTTTAACAACCCGTTTGGCGCTTGCCCACGCTGCACAGGGCTTGGCACGTTTATGCAAGTGGACGCAGAGCTAATAGTGCCAAACAAAAACCTGTCTATTCGGGAGGGCGCAATTAGGGCAAGCGGCTGGTATTATGCCGAGGGTTCTATCAGCGAGATGTACTACAAAGGGCTTGCAGAGTTATACGGCTTTTCACTGGACGAGCCTGTTAAAAACATACCCGAAGAGGCACTAAACGCCATTTTATACGGCACAAACGGCAAAAAACTTAAGATGACACGCGAGAGCGACAGAGGCTATTCAGAGTATAACAGCGAGTTCGAGGGTGTTGTTAACAACTTAGAACGCCGCTTTAGAGAGACAAGCAGCGAGTGGATGAAAGACGAAATACAAGGCGTTATGACTAGCGTTATGTGCCCCGAATGTAAGGGCGCACGCCTTAAAGATACAAGCCTCGCAGTTACTGTCGGAGACAAAAACATAAGCCAGTTTACAACGCTAAGCGTGCGTGAAGCGCTTGATTTTGTGCGCAATAAACTGCGCCTGACAGAGCGTGAAAACTTAATAGCGCACGGCATTATAAAAGAGATATGCGAGCGCCTTGGCTTTTTGCAAAGTGTAGGGCTTGACTATCTCACACTAGCGCGAAGTGCGGCTACGCTCTCCGGTGGCGAGAGCCAGCGCATACGCCTTGCAACGCAAATAGGCAGTGCGCTTGTGGGCGTTTTGTACGTACTTGACGAGCCCAGCATTGGCCTACACCAACGCGACAACGAAAAGCTAATTGCAACGCTGAAGAGATTAAGAGATTTAGGCAACACGCTAATAGTTGTTGAGCACGACGAAGACACAATGCACCATGCAGACCACATTGTGGACATTGGCCCCGGTGCAGGCGTGCACGGCGGCAAAATTGTGGCACAGGGCACACTTGAAGATATATGCAACGCAGAAAAGAGCATAACAGGGCAGTATTTAAGCGGCAAAAAACAAATTAAGCTGCCAAAAAAACGCCGCAAACACAACGGACATTTTATAGAGATTATAGGCGCAAGCCAAAACAACCTAAAAAATATAGATGTAAAAATACCGCTTGGCATTATGACGAGTGTCACAGGTATATCGGGCAGCGGTAAATCATCGCTTATAAACGAAATCTTATATAAGCGGCTTGTCGCAGATGTTAACAAAGCACGCATAAAGCCCGGCAAGCACAAAGAGATGAAAGGCCTTGAATACGTTGATAAGGTAATAGGCATTGACCAATCGCCCATAGGCAGAACACCGCGCTCTAACCCTGCCACTTACACTGGCGTTTTCACAGATATACGCACGCTTTTTTCGCAGACACAGCTGTCAAAGATGAAAGGCTATGCAACAGGCCGCTTTAGCTTTAACGTAAAGGGCGGCAGGTGTGAAGCTTGCGAGGGCGACGGCATTATAAAAATTGAAATGCACTTTTTACCCGATATTTATGTGCCGTGTGATGTTTGTAAAGGCTCGCGCTATAACAGGGAAACACTTGAAGTAACGTATAAAGACAAGACAATTGCCGACGTTTTAAACATGACGGTGGAGGAAGCGTGTGGCTTTTTCGAGAATATACCGAAAATTCACCGCAAAATTAAAACATTAAACGATGTTGGGCTGGGCTATATAAAACTGGGGCAAAGCGCAACAACGCTTTCAGGCGGCGAGGCACAGCGCGTAAAACTGGCACTGGAGCTTGCAAAAAGAGACACAGGGCAAACTGTGTATATTTTAGACGAGCCCACAACAGGGCTTCACATTGCAGACGTGCACAAGCTTGTTAAAGTGCTTAACAAGCTTGTAAACGCAGGCAACACTGTTATTGTTATAGAGCATAATTTAGAGCTTATAAAATGTGCCGACTATATAATAGACCTTGGCCCTGAGGGCGGAAACGCCGGCGGTGAAATTATTGCAATGGGCACACCGGAGGAAGTTGCAAAAAATAAAAAATCTTTTACAGGGCAATACTTGAAAACTGTACTTGAAAAGAGTAAAATTAAAGAGGACTAAAAAACAAATACAAAGGAGTATCTGTGTGTGGAGTATGAAAAGTTTATAATAAAAAAAGAAATAGATGTAACAGGCCTTTATTCCGTTCACTACTTTGAATACACAAACACATACTTTTTTGAGGGTGAACTTCATGATTTTTGGGAGTTTTTATATGTGGACAAAGGTGTTGTAACAGTTACTTGCGACGGAGAAGAATTTTTATTAAAAAAAGGGCAAATAATTTTTCACAAACCGAACGAGCACCATTCTGTTAAGGCAAACGGCGTAATTGCACCTAATTTAGTTGTGTGCGCATTTGAGGCGCACGGTGAAAAAATGTCGCTTTTAGGTGGAAAAACTATGGAAGCAGGCGAAGAAGAGAAAATATTGCTTGCAAACATTGTAGACGAGGCAAGAGAAGCATTTACAACACCGCTTAACGACCCAACGACAAAACGCCTTGATGCAAACGTAAACGCCGCCACGGGTGCACAGCAAATTATAGCTGCAAAAATTGAAAACCTGTTAATAATTTTTTTGCGGCAAAAAGAGGAAAAAAAGCAAGTTCAGGCAAGCAGTTTTATAAGGAAACACACGCAAGAAGAGTTTGTGCATAAAATAGCACAGTACTTCGAAAATAATTTGTCGCGTCAACTTACGTTATCTGATGTTTGCCTCGACAACTTAGTGGGACGAAGTTATTTACAAAAGAACTTTCGCGAAGTTACAGGCGGCGGCGCAATGGAGTATTTTGGCAAGATGAAAATTGAGCAAAGCAAGGTAATGATGAGAGAGGGTAAATATAATTTCACCGAAATATCTACAGCTTTGGGGTATAATTCAATTCATTATTTCTCAAGGCACTTTAAAAAAGTTACAGGTATGACACCGAGTGAATATACAAGTAGCATTAAAGTTTTAGCAAGGTGAAATTACTATTATATTTTTTTATGCCTATTTAGTATTAATGCAGTTTAAAATTATCTAAAAGGCGGAAAGGACGAATATATGTCAATTTTAGTAAGCGGAGGCGCAGGCTATATAGGCACACACACATGTGTAGAGCTTATAAAAGCAGGCCACAAAGTTGTTATTGCCGACAATTTTGTTAATTCCAGCGAAGAGGCAATAAAACGCGTTGAAAAAATAACAGGCACAAAAATTGCATTTTATAACGTTGATTTATGCAATGAGGCTTTAACAGAAAAAGTTTTTGCAGAAAATAACGATATAGAGGCAGTTATACATTTTGCAGCGCTAAAGGCAGTAGGCGAAAGCGTTTCAAAACCGATTGAATATTACGACAACAACTTAAGCAGTTTATTAAATATTGTTAAGTGCATGAGAAAGTTTAATGTTAAAAATATAGTGTTCTCATCGTCTGCAACAGTGTACGGAGACCCTGCAAGCGTGCCTATAACAGAGGATTTCCCTCTTTCGACAACAAACCCTTATGGCACAACAAAACTGTTTTCAGAGCGCATTTTAACAGACATTTGCGCAGCCGACAGCACATTAAATGTTGCGCTACTTCGTTATTTTAACCCAATTGGCGCGCACGAGAGCGGCCTTATTGGTGAAGACCCGAACGGCATACCCAATAATTTAGTGCCCTACATTGCCAAAGTTGCAATAGGCACGCTAAAAGAGGTGCATGTTTTTGGCGATGACTACGCAACGCCCGACGGCACAGGCGTGAGAGATTACATACACGTAGTAGATTTGGCAACAGGGCACGTGGCGGCGCTTAAAAAGCTTAGCGAGAACTGCGGGCTTTTTGTGTGCAACCTTGGCACAGGCACCGGTTACAGCGTACTTGACGTTATAAAGGCATATGGCAAAGCGTGCGGCAAAGAATTGCCGTATGTTGTTGACCCACGCCGCCCGGGCGACATTGCACAGTGTTATGCAAACCCGAAAAAAGCGCTTGAAGAACTTGGCTGGAGCGCAAAATACGGAATAGATGAAATGTGTGAGACAAGCTGGAAATGGCAGAGCGAAAACCCGGAGGGGTACGCGGTTAATAATTAGAGATTAGAACTTAGAACTTAGAACTTAGAGATTAGTTTTGTAGGGGCGGCCATTGGCCGCCCGAAAACGTTGCAATTTTGATGGCATTACACCGCAATTTTATGCGCATTTCATATTATATTTCACATTATCAAACACGCGGGCGGCGCAACGCCTCCCCTGTTATTTGCCTAAATTGCAGCACATTTTAATGTTTTGCCATTATTGTTGCTGTATTAAAATTCAAACTTTCAACAAACCTAAAAGAACAGAGACGGGAACGTAAAAATTTCCTGTCTCTGTTTTCTAATTTTCAACCTCTAATCTTTAATCTCTAATTTCTGTTCTCTAATTGCCTGCCCACTTAAAAGCACCACCCCAACCAGATTTGGCAGTGCCATAAGCCCGTTGCATGTGTCGCTAATGCTCCACACAATGTCTAGGTGCATTGTGCAGCCAAACGGAATAAGAAAAACAAAAATTGCTGTATAAATTTTGCGTGCTTTAGCACCAAAAATGTACTCAAATGCAAGGCTACCGTTATAGCTCCAGCTTAAAAGTGTTGAAAACGCAAAAAGTGTTATAGCAATGCTTAAAAACAAGCCACCTATGCGCCCAAGCCCTAGCTCGAACGCTTTAGCTGCAAGCACTGCACCGTTTGCGCCTGTTTCAAAAGCGCCGCTTGCAAGTATGCTAAGTGCAGTAAGTGTACACATAACAATGGTATCGACAAAAATTTCGCAAATGCTCCACATTCCCTGCTCACACGGCTTTGCAACGCTCATTGACGAATGAATTAGCACACTGCTACCAAGGCCTGCCTCGTTTGAAAACACGCCGCGTGCTATGCCATAACGCATGGCGTTTAAAACTGTGTAGCCCAGCGCACCGCCGGCGGCACTTCTAAAATTAAATGCACTGCTGATAATGTCTGCAAAAGCAGACGGTATAGCATACCAAAATTTAATAAGAATTACAAAACACCCCGCTATGTAGAAAAGTGCCATAGTGGGTATTAATTTTGCCGTAACCTTGCCAATTCTTCCAATGCCGCCTGCTATTACAAGCGCAATTAAAAGGCCAACAAAAGCGCCTGTAAATAGCGGTGGTATGTTAAAGCTTGCTTGCAGTGCCGTGGCTATGCTGTTGCTCTGTGTCATGTTACCCATGCCGTAGCTTGCCAAAATTGCAAAAAAAGCAAACGCCACAGCAAGCCACTTTGAGCCCAGGCCATATTGCAAATAATACATTGGGCCGCCTTGCCAGTTTCCGTCTTTTCTGCGCCGTCTGTATAAAAAGCCAAGAACATTTTCAAAAAAGCCCGTCATCATGCCAAAAATTGCAGACACCCACATCCAAAATATTGCACCCGGCCCACCTGCCGCAAGCGCCGTGGCAACGCCCACAATATTACCCGTGCCCAGTGTTCCCGCTAGTGCGGCCGTAAATGTCTCAAATGCGCTAATGCTGTGCTTATCGGCGGCAGTGTGCGAACTTTGTTTGTTAAACAGGCTGCCTAAAGTATGCTTAAGCCACAAAGGTGCGCGTAATATTTGGAAAAAGCCACTGCGAACAGTAAGGTAAACGCCACACCCACAAAAAAACAATAACATACCGGGGCCCCATACAAAACTGTGAATTGCTTCATTTAAACGAATTAGCATACGCCATACCCCTCTATATTAAATATACTGCAAATGCCACTAATAACCGACAAAAAAATAAATATTTTGACAACACAGCACAATACATGTTACACTTAAAACTGTATGTAAAGGAGACCGGCATTATGAAAAAATTCGCAAAACAAATTATATGTATTTTATTAATATTAATAGCAGCATTGCAACTTATTGCTTGCGAGAAGCAAGAGCCTGAGGTTCTAGAAGAACCTCAAGAAACATTTACCGCACAATTGGGCGAAACAAACAGCACAATGTTTTTCGATTTTAGCATTAACTCTGCAAATGCAGTAGATTATTACGGCGATTACGTTGTTGACAAAGACGAGTACAAACTAATTTTGGCAGAAATAACATACACTAACACAAGCAGTGGTGCTATAACAATAAAAGACAGTGATTTTGTGCTGGGCTATGGCGAAAATAATGCACAAAAAGCCTATTGCTATGACGCTTTCTCAACTGAGATGATACCTTCCGAAGAAGCACTTGCAACGGCTGACACCAAAACGTACACCATGCTTTTTGCTGTACCCGTTGACGAAACAGAGCTTACAATAAGCTACACAGAGCTTTATAAAAGCACCGGCCAAAATGAACAAGACAGCACAGAAAGCCAAGGCGACACATTTAATGTACTTTTTACTGTTTAAATTACACCTTAATAATAAACACATAGCTAGCCAACCTGTTTTGTATTTAAAAAAATACGATAAATAGTGTGGCTAGCTATATTATTTGATGTTAACAAAATGAATACTGTAATAATTTTGTTACTTTTTAGTTTATTTTGTTACATATTTTGACAATTTTGTGCGAAAAAGTGCGTTTTTTTCTAATTGTGAAATAAATTTCACAAAAAAAGTTACAAAATTATTAAAAAAGGTATTGACAAATGGTTTCAAAAGAGTTACAATTTAATTGCAATAAAGTTACAAGCTAGATTGTCGGTGCACTTTTTCATCAGGTGTAACCTTCTCCTCCTATCACAGTTATACAAGGGCTGTGGTTTTGGGTTACACCACTCCTTAACCTCTATACCATATGGAACAATCCCTCTTTGCTGCTGCAAAGAGGGATTGTTTCGTTTTTTAATATAGTTAAAGTGTTATTTTCTGTAAAGGCTTACACAAACAAGCTCAAGCACAAGCGGCACAACTGCAAAGCCTGCACTTACTTGCCCCTGGTTTAATAGCACATATGCCGCGCCTATAAATGTTAAAACAGCAAACAAAATGCTTAATATTAAAAACAATTTTTTCATATTAATCCTCATTCTGTGCTCAGCACAAATAGTTTTTGAATAATCTCCACACAGAATGGAGATTAATTGGCATGTGCCGTTTCTAACGGCACGCCGTATAAATAATTGATAGCGTGATTTTTCACGCTATCCTCTCTATTACTATTAGATGGTTTCGTACACTGTCAACGCTTTCTTATCTTCTTCTTTTGCTTTTTGGCAAAACAGCTTTTTTAGCCACAAGTAGCCCTGCTAATATAACAAAAATGCTAACAACAAACATAACAAGCACCCTTGTGCACAGTGCTAAAAAGAAATTTAGCGGAAACATGTTTATCATTATGCTAACAGCAGGGTCAAGCAGCCACAAGTCGTTCGAGAACAGCACAAGGTGAAATGCCGTCCAAAACATGTTAAAATTAAGCGCAAAAGCCACACCCATAATTGTTGCCGCTATTAAAAATATAACAAGCGTTTTGTTGTAGGTGCGGCTTAAAAGTGCCGCGCTTTGCTTTTTATCGCGTATTATTGTAAAAATTATGCCAATTGCCGAAAGGGCAAAAAACGCATACATAATATACAGTGCATTTTGGAACAGCACTTTCACGTCCACCATGTGAAGTGTCTCACGCTCGTCAAAAATGGGGCGCATTTCGCCGTGAACTTCTGCCTCTATAAGCATATCATCGCGGTAGTCCATCATATAGTCAAGCAGCGTGTTGCTAGACAGCACCAAATCTTCAAGCGCCATTCCTGTTACTTCGGGTGTGCCGTTTTGCACATATTGCGCCCTGTAAAAATTTTCGTTTAATGAATTTATAAAAATGCTTGCAAGAAAAAGTGCACTTATAAGCATAAACATGCTTAAATAGCATACAAGTTTTTTCATGTAGTTTGTTCCCTTTCTTTTTTGCTGTTTCGCTTTTAATAATTTAATCTTGTGTTGTTTATTTACAACTTATTATATTGGCATATGGGGCCATGGAGCCTCATATGCCAATATAGCGCACTTTATTTTATCATAATAACCCAGTCAAGGCTTGCAACTTCAATTTTTCCGCTCTCAAAAATTTCAAATTGCACATTATCAACTAATAATTTTGTGCCGTCGTCTAAAATAAACTCATATTCAAGGTCGTCTTCGCTGTCCTCTCGCACATATTCGTCATACATGCTTAAAAGTTCATCAGTCACATCAAAAACAATCGCATCTTCTTCAGTGCTTTCACCCTCCGGGTAAACTTTTATAATGCCACCGTCTGATAGGCCTGTGTAGTCTGCCATATAAACTTTGCTGTAACCTGCAACGTCAAAACCATAGGGCAACTTAATATTTATGTATTCGTAAGTAGATAAATCACTGTCGTAAATGTCAAGGTCTTCTATTCCAAGGTGGTCAAATAATGTGCTGTCTGCAATTTGCAAAGCAAACTTAGATGGTACAGCGTCGCTCTCATAGCGCAAATATTCATATGTACTCGCAATTATTTCAAGTTCATCGTATGCAATTTCAGGCACTTCGCCCATATCCTCAACAATATCGCCGCTTTGCGTTATTAAGCCATTTCGTGCAAGCACACTTTTAAGGCGCACACTCTGCTCGAACTGTGGGAAATCGAGCACATTAAGCGGCGTGAGCGTTACAAGAAGTGCAACAATGCCGCCCACAGCAAACAGCCATTTGTGCTGCTTGTTTAAAAGGAAAATAACAAGCCCAACCACGCCCACCGCAATAAACGCAAGCGACAGCCACCGCATTGTTGTAAGGCCGTAAGCATCATACCTTACCCAAATGCAAATAAGCTGCACTATAATTATAGGTATAAGTGCAAAGCTGCAAATTTTAACGGCTAAACGTGCAAACTTGTTTTTATGTGCAGGAAGAGAAAGGCTAAAAAACACCAAAAACAAAAGTGCAAAAGACGCAAACCAGTTAACAGTGCCTGATGGAAGCTCCCATGCAAACAAAATGCGCAAGCAGTAAAAATTGAGTATTAAAAGTAGCAGCATATAAATAGGCAATGCTACATAGCCCAGCAGTACGTTAAAAATATCGTTGTCTTTAAGTACTTCGTCTTTTTTTGGCACACCTGCAAGCAGTAAAAATACGCCAACCACTTGCCAACTGAAATTAAATATTGTCATATAAAGGTAAAACGTGTTATAGTTAGTACCTAAGCCAAACAGCAATTCTACCGCAAGCATACACAGCATAATACCAAGCATAAATATAAGCGAGACGCACACGCTGAGTAAAAATGTTTTTATTATGTGCATAAAAAGAAGCGTTTTGTTTTGTTCTGTATACAAAAGAAAAATGCACGCACAAACGACAAAAACACTTATGCCTATAATGCCTATTGTTATGTAATCTGTATAGCGCCAATAATTAGTTATGCCAAAAGAAATAAAAAATTCTTCTGTAAACTGGTAGAGCAAAACTATTACAGCCGAGACAATTAGTGGCACTGCCCATTTTAGCGCGGTGTAAAGTTTGCCATGCAAATTGTATTTCTCGCACAAAAGCACTGCGCAAACCGCAAGCAGTAAGCCCGGTATTAACTGCAATGCACTGTAATAAGAATGAATGTCTGATTCAAGGTTAATCCAAACAAGAAAAAGCAGTATAATGTGCAAAATAAACATTATACAACTGTGCACAGCGGCACAAGGAAAGCGTTTTACGCTTTCCTTTAAATTTTGGGCATATTGTAGCATGTTACTTTTAAAATTCATAAAAGCCACCTCGTTTTTATAAAAAAAGTCGGTGAGTAAACCGTAAGCCGGGTTCTGTATTAAACGACGATCTATCTAGGCCATATGTTGCCACATGGCTCAAGCCGCCTCCAAGAGCGCGCAGGGCACGCATTGCTCTTATACGGGCGTTGCTCCCGGTAGGGTTTACAGGGCCGCCTAAGTTACCAAAGGCGCCGGTGCGCTCTTACCGCACCTTTCCACCATCACCGCACATATAATGCGGCAGTCTATTTCTGTTGCACTATCCCTGGGGTCACCCCCGGCTGCCGTTAGCAGTTACCGTTCCCTTATGGAGCCCGGACTTTCCTCACACCGCAAAGCAGTGCGCCGCCGTATGTTTTACTCACCGAATTCACATTTTACCATATTTTTTGCATGTTAGTCAAATTTTCGGGTAATATTACGGCAAAAAAATGTTGTGTTAAGCTATCCACTCTGTTTAGTATCCGAACCCGAATACTAATCAGAGTGGCTAGCTTGAATTTAAAAGCTAAACTGCCTGCGCATGCTGCTTCTTAAAGCTTGCCCAAAGCCGCCTGCACAGCTTAAACTTTAGGCATTAGGCTTAAACCTAGCAATTGCTGCGTGTGTTAAAAGGCCCATTCCCGTAAACATGTTTTCGTGCTCTGTCTTTATATTTTCGTGTTCGAAAAAATTTGTTTCAGCGTGTAAATCCCACGTTTGCTTTACAATTTCAAACTGCGCTTTTTCAAAATAAACAAGCGTGTCGTCAAACAAATTGTCGTTATCGCACTTAAAATATATATCTGCGCCCGGCGCCAAAAACTTTTTATAATTTTCAAGCTGGCGCGTATGCGTTAGCCTGTGCTTTTTTTGGCCGGATTTTTTATTCCACGGGTTGCAAAAATTAATGTAAATTCGCTGTACTTTGTCAGCTTCACACAATATTTTGTCAATTTGCTCTATGTTGTGCCCTGTTATAATAACATTGTCAATTTCGCGGTTTTGCTCTTCAAACACGCACTCAATATTTCGCTTTGCCAAAACAAGCACCTTGTCTGTAATGTCTATTCCAATATAGTTTATTTCAGGGTTTTTAGCGCTAAGGCGCGAAATAAAACCACCTTTGCCGCAACCTAGTTCTATGTGCAGTGGCTGCCCTTGGCGCTTAAATTGCCCTGCCCATTTGCCGCATTTGTCTTGCGGTGTGCGCTCGCACGCAGTGAAAGCGTCAAGCTCCGGCCCTGCATACGGCTTAAATCTCATTCGCATGTGTAATTTTCTCCCTATTCTAAATGGTATTGTTAAAGGCTTGCCCTGCCTGTGCTTTCGCCGCCTTATTATAGCGCTTTCTAACTATAAAGTACGCCACAACGGCAAATATAACATCTATGCAAAAGAAAAATTGAGATATTATAAAAATCACAAAACTTGTAGTAGATAATAAGTTCATTTTTTTACACCTGTAAAGCACAACTACAGTGTAAAGCGACGTGATAATAAGCACACAACCTGCCACAAAAGCACCAACTATAATGGTAAGCGGCATACCTATGCCCGTAATTGAAAGAAGCGCCGCTATCATAGCGTATATTACAAAATTAAACGCAAAAAATGGTACATTAATAAGCTTTATTACTAAAATTCCGTCAATTAAACCTTTTACTAACTGCGGTTTTTTTGTAGCTTTAACAGTTTGCAAAATAGTAACCGCAATAGTTAAAATGCCCATGCACATTGCAATCATAACAGCTGTTCCAAAGTCAATAAAACCGGTATTTTTAATTAAATTATTAATAAAAACACTATCAATAGGCAGCATGTCAATTTCTGCCAGAAAAGGAATTTGCGTTAAATATAGCGAGAGCGAAAAAAGCACAATAATTACTATTAAAAGCATAAATAAATTCATCTCCAATCTCTAGGCTCTAATCTCTAACAACTAACAACTAACCGCCCAGCGCCCGTCTTTCACCAAAACCACCTTGCC
>CAYJHA010000017.1:0-6290 GCA_964369785.1 uncultured Bacteroides sp. | reverse complement strand
CTAACAACTAACAACTAACCGCCCAGCGCCCGTCTTTCACCAAAACCACCTTGCCGCTAGCAAGGCTTTTTGGCACGTCAATAATGCGCTGGTTGTCACTTCCGCGAAAGCGCAGTTCCAAGCTGCGCCGCTCGTCAATATAAGGGCCGTCTATTAATATATGTATGCTCTCAAGCAGTTCTTTTTGCCATTTATTATTGCTGCGGCTATTTATAAGCTCTTCAAAAACAAAGCCTGTGTAACATGCAACCTCATAGCCGTTTTCGCACAGCAATTTTGCAAGCACAGCAAAAGGCTCGGGCTGGCAAAAAGGTTCGCCACCCGAGAATGTTATGCCTTTGCACAGCTTAAAAGCACTAATTATACTATAAAGCTCGCCAACGCTTATGTTTTTTCCTGTGCCAAACGTGTGGCTTTGTGGGTTGTGGCAACCTTTGCAATTATGAATACACCCTTGGCTGAACACCACAACCCTAAGGCCGGGGCCGTCTACAACGCTTTCGCCTTTAACGCTTGCCACATTTAAAATCAAGTTTAAATCTAAATCAAAATCTTGGCTTTTCATACTAATTAAAATGCACTTACTCGGCAGTGCCGTGCTTCACACGCTGTGACTCCTCAGCTTTTTTTGCGTCGTTCCACTTGTCCATTGTGCCTACAAGGTAACCTGTAATTCTGCGTATGCGCTCAAATTCAATACCTTTTCCGTTTTTTGCCTCTGTGTTTACTTGTATTTGCGGTGCCATTGTTAAATCCCCCTTGTTTAAATGTTAATTCTGTTGTGTGTGTAATTTATCGTTTAGTGTTACCACTACTTATACAATTTCAGGGTAAAGCCTTTTCAGCTCTTCCATTTTTTCGTCGCTTAGCGCCTCGCCGGCTTTGCGCCCACACCTTGGGCACACATCACCAATAATTCCAACATAGCCGCAAACAGGGTCTCTGTCAACAGGGTGGTTAATGCTACCGTAACCTATGCCTGCGTCGTGCATACAACGCACAACTTGCTCAAACGCTTCAAGGTTGTGTGCTGTGTCGCCGTCAAGCTCCACATAGCTGATGTGCCCTGCATTTGTTAGCGAATGGTACGGTGCTTCTAAATTAATCTTGTCGTAAACAGATATTTCGTACCCAACGGGAACGTGGAAAGAGTTTGTGTAGTAGTCTTTATCAGTTACGCCGGCAACCGTGCCGAATTTTTGCTTGTCCATTTTCACAAACCTGCCCGAAAGCCCCTCTGCCGGTGTTGCAAGAAGGCTGTAATTCAGCTGTTCTTTTTTTGCACGCGTGTCGCAAAACTCGCGCATAAACGTTATAATTTTAAGCCCTTTTTCTTGCATTTCAGCGCTTTGCCCATGGTGCTTGCCATACAGTGCAACAAGCGTTTCCGCAAGGCCTATAAAGCCCATAGACAAACTGCCGTGCACAATAACGCTTCTAACCTCGTCCGACGGCCCCAGCTTATCGCTGTCAAGCCAAATGCCTTGCCCCATTAAAAACGGGTAGTTATAAACGCGCTTTTTACCTTGTAGCTCAAATCTGTCGTGCAATTGGTCTGTAACAAGCTGCATTTTTTGTGTCAGTAGCTCAAAAAACTTAGCTTCATCGCCCTGTGCAAGAAGTGCCAAACGCACTAAATTTATAGATGTAAACGACAAATTGCCGCGCGAGTATGAAATTTCACTGTCCGGGTGGGCAAAGTTTGCCATAACCCTTGTGCGGCAACCCATTGTGGCAACTTCCGTCTCCGGCTTGCCCTCAACGTAATACTGCAAATTGAACGGGCTGTCGAGAAAAACGTAGTTTGGGAAAAGGCGCTTAGCACTTACCCTAAATGACAACTTAAACAAGTCATAGTTCGGGTCAGCCTCGTTATAGTTTACGCCCTCTTTTACTTTAAATATATGTATAGGGAAAATCGCCGTCTCGCCATGGCCAAGGCCACGCTCTGTTGCTATAAGTATTGCCTTAATTACAAGGCGCCCCTCGGCAGATGTATCTGTGCCGTAATTTATGCTTGAAAACGGCGTTTGTGCGCCTGCACGTGAGTGCATGGTGTTCAGGTTATGAACAAAGCCCTCCATTGCTTGCATTGTTTGCTTTTCTGTTTGAATAAGTGAGCGTCTGCGCACGTTTTTTACAATTTTTTCGCACTCTTCGGCTCTTAAGCCACTGTTTTCCTTTATAAAATCACGCACTGCGCTATCAAAATTTTCAGCGTCTGTCGCCATTCTCACATAAGCGCATTTTGTCAATTTGCAAGCTGCGGCAATGGCATTTTCGGCAAGCTCTTTTTCGTCCTCAGTTCCTTTTGCGTCCTCAAGCCTCTCGCAAAGGCGCTGTGAGTACTGCTTTTCAAACGTTTTTGCAACGCCGCCTGCCATTGCATAGTCAAAGTTCGGCACGCCTTGTCCACCGTGTTGGTCATTCTGGTTCGACTGTATAGCAATTGCCGCAAGTGCCGCATAGCTAGCAATGCTCTGCGGCTCACGCAAGTAGCCGTGCCCCGTTGAAAAGCCGCCTTTAAACAGTTTAACCAAATCTATTTGGCAACACGTTGTAGTAAGTGCATAAAAATCAAAGTCATGTATATGAATATCGCCCTCGCTGTGCGCTTTCGCCTGCTCGGGTGTAAGCAAATTCAAAATGTTATACGCCTTTGCGCCTGCCGTGCCTATTTGTAGCATACTGCCCATTGCAGTGTTGCCGTCTATGTTGGCGTTGTCGCGCTTTATGTCGCTAATACGTGCATCAATTGTAGTAATTTCGTCAATACTGCGCATTAAAGACATGTTTGCCTCGCGCATTCTTGTGCGCTGTGCACGGTATAATATGTAAAGCTTTGCCGCCTCTTCAAAGCCGGCGCGCATCATTTCGTGTTCAACAGTGTCTTGTATTTGCTCAATTTGCGGTGGCTCACCGCCGCACTGTTTTTCAAGGCTTGCGCCTACATTTTGTGTAATTTTCGCCGCGTCTTCGGCATTCCCCTCGCTTGCCGCTTGAAGCGCCTTTAAAATAGCTGCCGCAATTTTATCCTCATTATATAGCACAATTCGCCCGTCGCGTTTTTTCACGCTCTTTAACATTTATATACCCCTCCGCCAAACACAATTTCTTCAAAATATAGAGCCTGTATAATATTATTGCACTATATATTGTATATGTCAATATAAAAAGCTGAAAAAAAATAATTTTGTTTTTTTGACGTATTTTGTAGTAAAAAAATGTAAATTTTTTATAAAACAACTAAGATTTTAATTAAACTATTGCAATATATACCAAAATGGTATATATTAAATATAGGCAATTATTTTATTAATTTATGGGCAAAATAATATATTGCGTTTATTATATAATTTTAAAAGGCAAGGTGAATAAAAAAGTGAGCGAGCCACAAAATATAATTTATTTAGACAATGCGGCGACAACGCCCGTTAGCAAAAGCGCTTTGGAGGCAATGTTGCCCTTTTTCAGCGAATGTTACGGGAACCCCTCTAACAGCGAAATTTACGAAATGGGCGCTGTGGCAAAAAATGCAATTGAGGGTGCACGCGCAAAAGTTGCAGCTGCTATAAATTGCACGCCGAAAGAAATATTTTTCACAAGCGGCGGAACAGAAAGCATTAACTGGGCAATTACCGGCACAGCAAAAGCACTATCAAAAAAAGGCAAAAATCACCTAATAACAACTAAAATTGAGCATCACGCCGTTTTGCACACAATGGGCGAGCTTAAAAAACAAGGCTTTGATGTGACGTATCTTGATGTTGACGGCGACGGGTTTGTAAGCGCTGAAAGCGTTGAGAAAGCAATACGTGAGGACACAGCGCTTGTGACATGCATGTATGCAAATAACGAGATTGGCACTGTGCAAAACATAGCTGAAATTGGCGCATTATGTAGGAAAAAGGGCGTGTGGTTTCACACCGACGCCGTGCAAGCGGTAGGTGCCGTGCCAATTGATGTTGTGGCACAAAACGTGGACATGCTAAGCATGTCCGGCCATAAGTTTAACGGGCCCAAAGGTGTTGGGGCGCTGTATTTGCGCAAAGGCATAAACCCCGAAAACTTGCTTTTCGGCGGCTCTCAAGAGGCAAAGCGCCGCGCCGGAACAGAAAACGTTGCCGGCATTGTGGGGCTTGGCACAGCGCTTGAAATTAGCGTAAACAGCCTTAATGAAAAGCGCAAAAAACTTAGCGAAATGCGCGATTATGTTATTAATTATGTGCAAAAAAACATACCGAGTGTTATTTTAAACGGCCCGAAAGACTTAGACAGGCGCCTTACAAGCAACGTGAACTTTAGCTTCCCGGCGGCTGAGAGCGAGAGCATACTGCTGTTTTTAAACATGAAAGGCATATGCGCCTCAAGTGGCAGTGCATGCACAAGCGGCGAGCTTGACCCAAGCCATGTTTTGCTTGCAATAGGCCAAACACACGCAGATGCAAACTGCAGTGTGCGCATAAGTTTTGGTGTGCAAAACACAATGCAAGAGGCGAAAATTTTGTGCGAGGAACTGGAGAAAACAGTGGCGGAAGTTAGGCGCAGAAGCCCTATTTGGCCAATGGGTTAATGCAGGGCACGGGCCCTACTTTTACCATGGTGTGCATGGTATTTATGTTTATTTATTAGATTGAGAGGATTTATATATATGTATAGCGATAAAGTTATGGAACATTTTACAAACCCAAAAAATTTGGGTGAAATTGAAAACGCCGACGGCATTGGCGAGGCAGGCAATGCAAAGTGCGGCGATATAATGAAAATGTATTTGAAAATTGACGGTAATGTTATAACAGACGTTAAGTTTAAAACATTTGGCTGTGGTGCGGCAATTGCCACATCAAGCATTGCAACCGAGATGATTAAGGGTAAGACAATTGACGACGCGCTGAAACTTACAAACAAAGCTGTTGTTGAAGCGTTAGAGGGCTTGCCGCCTGTGAAAATTCACTGCAGTGTTTTGGCAGAGCAAGCCGTAAAACTTGCATTGACAGACTATTATAAAAAGCAAGGCGTTGACCCCGAGCCGATTGTGGGCAAAATTGAAGACGCAGACCACAGCCATGATTTGTCCTGTGGCGTTTAATACAAGTTTAAGCTATATTTAGCGCTACACGCCCAGATATAACATTAATAATGTTATATCTGGGCGTGTAGCAAAATTATGAAAATACAGAAAAATGGTGATTAATATGAGTGATGAGATAGTATCGGGCGAGGGTTTTAGCACGTTTGAAGAGCGCGACAAAATTGTTGTTGGTTTTTCAGGCGGGGTAGATTCATCTGTGTGCGTTAAAATATTGAAAGAACAAGGTTTTGACGTTACAGCAGTGTTTATAAAGTTTTCGAAAGCACACGAAGCGCATTTGGAGCAGGCAAAAAAAGTTGCAACGGAGCTAGGCGTACCCTTTTTGGTTGAAAGCTGTGAAGAATTGTTCGAGCAAAGCGTTATAGCACCTTTTTGCAAAGAATACAGCGACGGCGTAACGCCAAGCCCATGTGTTATGTGCAACCCACTTGTAAAGTTTAAAACACTTGAAAGCGTAGCAGACAGGTTAGGTGTAAATTTTATTGCAACGGGGCACTATGCGCGAATTGACGAAAAAGACGGCATATACTTTGTGCAAAAAGGCATAAGCGAGAAAAAAGACCAAAGCTACATGCTTTACAGGCTACCTCAAAACATTTTGGCACGCCTATGTCTTCCAATAGGCGAGTTTATAAAAGACGATGTGCGCGACATTGCAAGTGAGGCTAACCTCTCCAGTGCAAATACGCCCGACAGCCAAGAAATTTGCTTTATACCAAACGGAGACTACGCAGAGTTTATAAAAGAAAAAGGCTACGACAGCGCAAAAAAAGGCCGCTTTATTGGCCCAAAAGGCGAAGATATGGGCGAGCACAAGGGCATTTTGCACTACACGGTGGGGCAACGCAAAGGGCTTAATATATCGTATAGCGAGCCAATTTTTGTAAAGCGTATTTTGCAAAACGGAAACATTGAGCTTGCAATTTCGGGCGATGAATTTTTTTGCGAAGTTGATGTAAAAGCCACAGTGAAAACAGACGGCGGCAATTTTGCACAAGGCGAGCAATACACAGCTAAAGTGCGCAGCCGCGGTGCACTTAGCCCATGTACAATAAAAAGTGTAGGCGGCGAAATTGTTACAGTGCGCTTTAACGAGCCGCAACGTGCACCTGCGCCGGGGCAATCGCTTGTTTTTTATAGCGGCAGTTTAGTTATGGGTGGCGGCGTTATTTGCGATATGCGGTAAAATAAGAATATA
>CAYJHA010000016.1:17473-26228 GCA_964369785.1 uncultured Bacteroides sp. | reverse complement strand
ATTTAGAAGAAGAGCACACAGAAGAAGAGCAAACCGAGCAATCAGAACAACAAGAGCAACCAGAGCAAGAAGAAACATCAGAGGAAGTGCTTTCAAAAGAACATTTAGAAGAAGAGCACACAGAAGAAGAGCAAACCGAGCAATCAGAACAACAAGAACAAACAGAGCAACCAGAGCAAGAAGAAACATCAGAGGAAGTGCTTTCAGAAGAGCATATAGAAGAAGAGCAAACAGAAGAAGAGCAAACCGAGCAAGCAGAACAACCAGAACAACCAGAACAACCAGAACAACCAGAACAACATATAACACAAGAGTTAAACGAAGACAATGAAGACATTGCAACTACTACAGATTTAGAAGAAAAAACAGAAAAAACAGACAATTTAAAGCCTGACAAGTTTGATTTTGCAAGTATTTTTGCAACTATTAAATTAAGCGTGTTGCGATTTATTAATGCAGAAAAACAAGCCAAAGAAACGGCAGAAAAAGTTTCGGAAAAAACACAAGAAGAAACGGCAGACACATCAAAATCAGAGCAAACAGGCGAAGAAAGCCAATCCGAAGAAGCCCTTGAAGAAGCCCTCGAAGAAGCCCTCGAAGAAGCCCTTGAAGAAACATCAGACACATCAGCATTAGCACAAACAGGCGAAGAACAGCAAAGCGAAGAAACTACCGACCAAGCAGAGACAGAAACTGACGTAAGTGCAGAGACAGAAACTGACGAAAAATCAGAAGCCGAAACAGACGCGAGTGAAGAAAAACCTGCTAAAACAACTGTAAAAGGTGCAACAATTGGCGAGCTTGAAGAAGACCGAAAAGAAGCCGAAGAAAAGAAAAAGCTAGAAAAAAAAGCTAAGCTAAAAGCTAAAAAGAAAAAGCTGCCACCACCTGAAGACGAGGTTATCTATACAGGGCTAAACGTCAGCGCATTTAAAGTTTTTGTAACATTCACCGCTGTAATAACATTAATGACGGCAATATTCGTATTCTACCTATTTATAGCAGCAGAGAACTTTTTATTTGTTGTTAGAGAAGAAGTAACACTGCCGAACTTTCTTGGCATGAACGAAAGCGATTTGAAAAACAACCCCGAGTATGCCGATTTTGTACTTGAGTATGAGTATGTTTATACAGATGAATTCACAGTTGGCTATGTTATAGACCAGCGGCCAACCGCACCGCGTCAAGTAAAAGAAGGCGCAACAATTACACTTAGGGTTTGTGCCGGCGAGAAAATTATTAATTTGCCCGACGTTACCGCTATGGCGCAAGAAGACGCAATAGACCTTTTCAAAGAGCTGGGCCTTGAAACGTTAATAAAGGCCTCTGAAACGTCAACTTTGCCCGAGGGCGCTGTTGAAAAGACAGACCCATTACGCGGTAGCAGCGTTGTTCTTGGCGACGTTGTAACACTGCACATAAGCCAAGGCGAGGACGCAGGGCCTAAAATGCAAGTGCCAAATGTAATAGGCCGCTCAAGCGGTGCTGCAACTGAATCAATTAATTCAAGTGGCTTTACTGTTGAGTCTATTACCGAAATACACGGAACTTCAGCCGCAGGCACTGTTATTTCACAAAACCCGGTTGCAGGCGCTATGAGAACTGCAGGAGATGGCGTTGCACTAACAGTTTCTAACGGTGCCGGCTACACGCCGCCTGCCGCTGCTACTAACACAGCGCCTAGCGGAAGAGCGCTTGAGAACCATGAAATTGTTGCCTCAGACGGGCACAACCACGTTTATTCTACAAGAACAGTTTCGCCAAGTGCAACGTCAATAGGTTTTGACATGCACGTTTGTAACATTTGCGGAAGCTGGTATTATAGCAACGTTACAAACCCGACAGGTTAAGATATGACCGATAAAAATATAATTTTAAAAGGCATTGGCGGTTTTTACTATGTAAAAACTAATAGCGGCGTGCTTGAGTGCCGTGCAAAAGGTATTTTCAGAAAGCAAGGCATAACACCCGTTGCCGGTGACAATGTAGAACTTGAAACAGAGGCGGGCACACATGTTATATCGCAAATTTTGCAGCGCAAAAACGTGTTTGTGCGCCCGCCTGCCGCTAATATTGATAATTTTTTTATAGTAACAAGCACAAAAGACCCTGTGCCAAACACGCTTGTAATAGATAAACTATTAGCAATAGCCGCACAAAAAGGCGTTAAACCATTTATAATTGTAACAAAGATAGATGTTTCGTCATCAGATTTTATTAAAGAAACGTACGAAAAATGCGGCGTGCCTATTTTTCTTGTAAACGCACTTACAAAAGAGGGGCAAAATGATTTTATAAGTGAGTTGCAGGGTAAAATTAGCGTGTTTTGCGGCAACTCAGGCGTTGGGAAATCAACAATACTAAGCGGCATTTTGCCCGAAACTGAAATAGAAACGGCGCAAATAAGCAAAAAGCTAAAAAGAGGGCGCCACACAACGCGCGAAGTTGTGCTGTATGAATATGCAGGCGGCTATGTTGTTGACACACCGGGTTTTGGCAGCCTTGAAATGGAAAAGGCGTGTTTTATAAAAGCAGAAGAGTTACAGCACACGTTTGTCGAATTTGAACAGTATATTGGAAAGTGTAAGTTTTCTGACTGCTCACACACAAAGGAAATTGGCTGCGCTGTGAAAATTGCTGTTGAAAACGGTGCAATTGGTAATTCACGATATGAAAATTATAAATTACTTTATGCCGAAGCACTTGAAATTGAGAGTAAAATTTATTAAAATAAAAGTAGAAACATAATAAATTTTGAAAATTACTATTAAACGCTATTAAAACTATAAACTTAAAAGGGGACTAGATGTTATGAGACTTATAACGCGTTCTGATTTTGACGGGCTGGCTTGCGGCGCACTACTTAAAAAAGCCGGAATAATTGACCACTGGAAATTTGCACACCCTAAAGATTTGCAAGACGGGCTTGTTGAGATAAACAGTGACGATTGCCTTGCGAATGTACCTTATGTTGAGGGGTGCGGCTTGTGGTTTGACCACCATTCAAGCGAACATGAGCGCAACGAGCTTGCGGGAAAATACAAAGGTGAAAGCCGCATTGCGCCATCTTGCGCACGAATTATTTTCGAATACTACGGCGGTGAAAAAACATTTCCGAACTTAGATGCGATGATGGAAGCCGTTGATAAAGTAGACTCGGCTAATTTGACAATTGATGAAGTTCAAAACCCAACAGGCTGGGTACTGCTTGGCTTTTTGATGGACCCACGCACAGGCCTTGGTAGGTGGAGAGAATTTACAATTTCAAACTATGCACTTATGGAAAAACTTATAGATTGCTGCTTAACAATGGACATTGAGGAGATATTAGAGCTTCCCGATGTTAAAGAGCGTGTGGAAATTTACTGGGAACAAAACGAGAAATTTATAGAGATGGTTAAAAAATACACACGTACAGAGCGTGATGTTATTATTAGCGATTTGCGCGGCGTTGACCCTATTTACACAGGAAACCGCTTTTTGGTTTACAGCCTTTACCCACAGCAAAACATCTCAATATGGGTTGTTAGCGGCAGAGGCGGCGAGGGCTGCAGTTGTGCTGTCGGTTACAGCGTGCTTAACAAAACGTCGAACATAAATGTTGGTAGCCTAATGCTAAAATATGGCGGCGGCGGGCACAAAATGGTAGGTACATGCCAGTTTTCAAGCGAGACAATGGACGAGCAATTGCCTAAATTATTAGAAGAATTAGTAAATGGCTAATTAAGTAATGTAAATTGCTTGGGAATATGTATTTACTAATATCATAAATATAGTATAACTATAATTAAAGCCTGTTGAAGAGATATGTCTTCAACAGGCTTTAATAAATAGTGTGGCTGGGGATAAACATTGGCTATTTCGAAACAGCTTCCAATTTTACTATTAGATGTTATTTCGTAATTTTTCTTTACTTTTATATACCAAATGTGTTAAAATTTTATTATAATGTTAGAAAAATTAGTGTAAAAATACAGGGGGTGAAAAAATTGGCAAAAGTTAAACGTTTTGCGGTTATGTTAATATTTTTTGTTTTCCTGTGGGTAACAGTAAACGACAGCATAAACGCTTTTAACGTAATATCTGGTTTTTTGCTTTGTGGCCTAAGCATATATATTTCAAGCAAACTGCTTTTAATTAACTATGTTAAAGAGTTTTCACTGCCTTTATTTAAAACACTTCACTACATAATTTTTATGTTTTGCTCAATTTACAAAGCAGGTATAACAGCAACAATATCTATATTAAAAGGTGACGTTAAACCGACATTTACAACTGTTAAAATAGACGAAAAAATTAAAAGTACTTTTCTGCACAATATAATTGCGAACTCGGTTACGCTAACGCCGGGAACTATTACAGTAGAGAATAATGAGGGCAATTTAACAATTATGTGCTTGCATAAAAACACTGCAAAACAGTCTCCCATAAATGATTTTGAGCCGTTTATGAAGAGCATACAAAACAGCTTAAATAACGCTGAATAATTGATGTTTTGTGCATTTGAGCTACCCAAAAAAGTTGCCGAAAGCGGTAGGCTAAACATTTGCATAAACTTTATCGGGCCTTTTGCAAAGCCGTTTTTTAATACCAGGTACCGGGTACGTACGATGAAATTGCATAAAAAGGACACTATACCGTTTTTACTTTAATTTTCATTTTTGTATTGTAAGCCACGTGCTTTGCATAAGGTGTTTACATAAAAAGGAGGCTTTAATGTTTTTACAAGTTGTTATCTCTGCGCTTGTGCTGGCAAGTGTTATAAGTGCAATACGGGTAATAATAGGGCCGTCTTTGTGGGATAGGCTTCTTGGGCTTTCGCTTGTTTGCAGTAAAATAATAATAATTATTATTATGTACTCACTTATAGAGGGGCAATCGTTTTATCTTGATATAGCGCTTATTATAGCAATGCTTGGCTTTGTTGGAACAACAACAATATCTACTTTTTTGAAAAAGAACAAAAAGCTTTAGGCAGTGTAGGCGTACCTTTCCACACATAAAGAGTTTAAGTTATGTGTGGACGGCTAAGGTGACATGTGCAAATTCAAAGCGTGTTCTTACTTTGCAAGTATAGGCAATGAGCTATTCATTATTAAAATGTGTGCTTTGGTGATATTAAAACGAAAAACCGAAATTTTAAGTTAGCACTTGCATAGGCACAATGCAGGAAGCTTAACATGAAGCGAAAGGGTTGAGTTTATGGAAATAGCAACAATTATAGGCTATATTATAATAGGTATTGGCCTGTTTTTTATTCTTATAGGTTTAGTGGGCATATACAAGTTTGATAATTTTTACTCGCGCATACTATGTGCGGCAGACATTGACACTGTCGGGCTAATAACAATTTTGGTGGGCGTTGCTATTTTAAGCGGCTTTAATATGTTTACGCTAAAAGTGTTAATTATACTGGCGGCTGTGATGATTTTAAACCCCATTGTAACGTCGTCGATAGCTTCATCTGCTTATTTGTCGGGCTACAAAATAAAATTTGAGGACAAGAAAAATGATTGACACCGTTGTTTTTGCCATGATGATTGCAGTAGCGCTTTTTATTGTGCGCACGCGTAATTTAAAGCGCGTTATTATAGCGCTTGGTGTGCTGTCATCTCTTGCGGCGTTTTGCTACCTTTTGTACCACGCGCCGGACGTTGCAGTGGCAGAGGCAGTTATAGGCAGTGCGCTGTCTGTAATTCTTTACGTTGTAGCTTTTAAAAAACACCACACCTTTTATGTGTATTTTACTTCAACGTCAAAAGAGCATATAAGCGATTTTAAACTGCGCAGTGAAATGGAAGACGTTGTGTCGAAAATTATGAACTACTGCACACAACACGAACTTGAGGCGCAGTGTGTGTTTACAGACGAAATGCCCGAGGAAATTGCAAAAGAGCACGTTTATGACATTATATTGCAAAATGCGGGCGGTAAAGTTAATATTTTCGGTGTGGCAACAGAGCTTCACGTTCAGCAAATTAAAGAAATTTTGCTTCGTGAAGTAAGGCATGATAGAATGGACTTTTTGACAATTGAGGACGAAGAGGTGGTGCAAATTTGAGGTGGTTTAGAATAAGTGGCACATTTCTGTGCGTAATAGCTTGCGTTGCAACGCTGTTTTTTTCGCTTCAAATTGAGCCCTCAGCGCAAAAGCCACTGTTTAACAGCGTAATGGAAAACTATAAGCACGACACAAACGCCGAAAATGCAGTTGCCTCTGTTTACTTAAATTACAGAATTTTCGACACAATTTTTGAAGCGCTTATGCTGCTTGTAAGCGTAATGGGTGTTGTGCATTTCTCCAGGCACGACTTTGATGAAAATGAGAACGAACAAAAGATAAACAGCGAAAAAATTAGCGGTAAAACGCAAAAAAATGTTATAGCACTTGTGGTGCCAATAGTTATTTTGTTAGGGCTTTACCTAATTGTTAATGGGCACAACACACCCGGCGGCGGCTTTCAAGGTGGTGCGGCGCTTTCCGCCGCTATGATATGTACATATCTTGTTCGCCCTGAAAAGACAATTAACTTTTACAAATATGAAAAAGCAGAAAAGTATTTGTTTTTGCTTTTGCTTGCTGTTGCAACTTCGTTTGCGGTTTCTAATTTATATTTAAGTTTTCCGCAGTTTAATATAATGTATATGATGATAATGAATTTTTTGATAGGCCTAAAAGTGTTTTGTGGCTTGACAATAATTTTTTACAGGTTTGTTCACTATGAGGACATTTGATTTACTCTAGCCAAACCGATATAATCCGGGTTCGGATTACATCGGCTTGGCTAACCAAAAAAGAGGGGGAAGCACATATGCAAATAATATCGGGCGAGACAGTTTCAGTTATGCTGTTTTTTATTGGCATTGCCGGTATATTCAGCAGTAGGCGTATGCTTAAAAGCATAGTGTCGCTTGGCATTATGGAAATGGCGGCAATAATGTTTTACCTTACAATGTTTGCAAGCACCGAAAACGTGGCGCCCATAGGCACAGGCGCCGAAAATGCGGCAGACCCACTTCCGCAGGCGCTAATGATAACGGCAATAGTTATAGGCGTTGCAATTACGGCAATTGTTCTTGTTATGTTTATAAATTTGTACCATAAATACGGCAACTCTGACTGGGTGCAGGCTGCTAAAAAGAGAATGGAGCAAGAGTGATGCTTTTAGTTAACTTTGTGCTTTTGCCCATTGCGGCAGGCGTTGTTGCTTACATAATGCCAAAAATGCAAGCTAGAATTTTTGCTGTAATTTGTGAGGTAGCACTTACAGTTTTAGCTGTTTTGCTTTACGAAAATGTTGCGCAAAACGGCACTGTAAGGAATATTTTAGGGGCACAAAATTCAGTTCTTGGCATTATGCTAATAGCAGATATGCAAAAAGTAATGTTAATAGGCCTGTGCATTTTTTTGTTTTTTGTGTCGTTCATTTACACAATGCGTGAAGATTATTTCGACAAAAAGTTTACAATGCTGTTCCTAATTTTACAGGGGCTTTTAAGCGGCGTTTTCTTATCAGACGATTTATTTAATATTTATGTGTTGCTTGAAGTGGCAACAGTAGTAGTTGCTATATTAATTATGTTTAAGCGTGATATTTGCAGTATATACGACGGCATGATTTACTTAATGTCTCAAGTAATATGCATGGTGTTTTACCTTTTCGGAATAGGCTACATGTATAAAATATTCGGTGTGCTTTCTATTGAGCAAATTTCGCAAATGGTGCCGCATGTAGACGGAGACCAGCTAGCCGTGCCGTTTGCTTTTATTATGACTGCTGTTTGTTTAAAAAGTGCATTTTTTCCACTTTCAAGCTGGCTTCCCCGTGCACACGGCACGCCCAGTGCGCCCAGCGCAGTTTCTGCAATTTTGTCGGGGCTGTATGTTAAAAACGGCATTTACCTTTTCATAGTATTTTTTAATTTGTTTGCCCCTGCTATAAACAGCACAGCTTTCTTCACAGTAATTTCAACGCTCACTGCCGTATGCGGCTTTGTGCTTGCAATAATTCAAACAGATATAAAACTTATATTAGCATACCACACTGTGTCTCAAATTGGGCTTATAGCACTGGGCTTTTGTGTGCCGGGCGAGGCCGGCTACATGGGCGCTATGTATCATCTTGTTTGCCACGGGGTTTTCAAGTCGCTTTTATTCCTTTGTGCCGGCATGATAATTAAGCAGTATAAAACGCGCGACATACGCAACATAAAAGGCGTGATGAAGACAATGCCGTTTGTGGGTATAGCAACGCTTATAGGTGTGCTTGGCATAACGGGTGCGCCGCTGTTTAATGGCAGTGTCTCGAAATATTTTATACAGTACGGTGCAAAAGGTACGTTCATTGAGCTTTTAATTTATGTAATAAATTTTGGCACTGTTTTATCGTTTGTTAAATACTCGCACATACTTGTTGGCGGGAAAAATATAGCAATAAAACAAGACGTGTTTAAAAAAATAGCTATATTTGTTTTAAGTGCCGCTTGCATTTTGGGTGGTGTTTTCGGCGTGGGTTTTATAAATACATTTCTTGGCGGCAATGTTTATATTGATATGGGCTTATACGCTGAAAAAATTGTTGTGTACATAATTTTTGTTGTTTGTGCCGCGCTTGTGTACGAGTTTATTATTAAGAAGAATAAACAAATTTTCAAGCTAAACAAAATTGTGTTTAACTTTCAGCAAATAATTATGGCAATGCTTGTGTTTTTTGTTGCAACGGTGTTTAGTGTTGCATTGTAAATTTACAAGGTA
>CAYJHA010000016.1:9159-17373 GCA_964369785.1 uncultured Bacteroides sp. | reverse complement strand
GCTTGTGTTTTTTGTTGCAACGGTGTTTAGTGTTGCATTGTAAATTTACAAGGTAAAATTAAAGGTATAAGTAAAAGTGAAAATTAAAAGAGGGAAGATAAGAGGTTGAAAATGCAATACAGCAAAATAAACATTCAAGGCAAAGAGCTGGAGCTTTCAAAATTGGGGTTTGGCGCAATGCGCTTGCCAAAGAAAAACGGCGTTATAATACAAAGTGAAGTTGACAAGCTGGTAAAATATGCCTTTGAAAACGGAATTAATTATTTCGATACCGCATACGTGTATGCAGGCAGTGAAGTTGCACTTGGCAAGGCTATAAAACAGCTGAAACGTGAAGAATTTTACATTGCCGATAAAATGCCGTTTTTTGGCATGGACAGCGCTGAGTACCCTGAGCAAGCTTTTAATGAAACACTGCGCAGGCTGCAAACAGACTATGTTGATTTTTACTTAATGCATTATATGTGTGAGCCACACGTTGAGAAATTGAAAAAATATAAAGTTATTGATTATGCGAAAAGGCTAAAAGCTGAGGGGAAGATAAAATATCTTGGGTTTTCAATTCACGCAAGCTATGAATTGCTGTGTGAATTGCTTGATATGGCTGACTGGGACTTTGTACAAATTCAGTATAATTACCTAGATTTAGATGACGCACCCGGCCAAAAAGGGTACAATGAGCTTGTGCGCCGTGGCTTGCCTATTATTATAATGGAGCCATTAAAAGGCGGCATATTGTCTGACTTGCCGCGCACAATAACAGCGCCATACCAAAAGGCGGGCGCTTCAAATGTAAGCTATGCTTTCAAGTGGCTGGCAGAGCAAAAAAACATTGAGGTTATACTATCCGGCATGAGCAATATGGCACAGCTTAAAGAAAATATTGAGATATTCTCAAAGTTAATGCCGCTTACCGCACAAGAGCACACTGCAATTAATGAAGTAAGGGATAATATTTTAAAGTACCAAAAAGTGCCATGTACAGGCTGTAAATATTGCTTGCCATGCCCTGTGAATGTGCAAATACCAACGCTTTTTAAAAGCTGGAACACAGCGTCAATGCCTGTGCCACACACGGGCTGGCTTTCAGGCGTTGATATAGATTACGCAAACGCCAAGGCATGTGTTAATTGCAAAAAGTGCCAAAAAAAATGCCCGCAGAGAATTGACATACCGGCAAAGCTTCAGCAAATGATTAGTGAGGGGTAAAATTAAGGGGCTGTGGCGTAATTACAATTACGCCACAGCCCCACAGCGTGTCAAAAAAGATATAGCGTTTCGTCATTATGACGAATATTTAAAGTTTTACTAAATTTTTTTCAAAAAATTTCAGGTTCTTAGGGCGGCGCCCTAAGGCGTTTTCCGCAGAAAACGCAATCTTTTGCCTTAAAAGAGCATTTTTGAAGGTGAATTTGCCAATTAATTGGCAAAGAGGAAACTTTTTGAGATAAAAAAAGTTTCCTTACCACTGCCCGTTTGTGTAACTTTTTTTAGTGAATGGGTTTTTCGACAGCCCAATATTATATGCCAAATTATAAAACGTTAACACCGACAATGTCTTTAATTACCACGCCGGCCAAAATAAACCCTGCAACCGGGGGCACAAAGCTTACACTGCCCGGCGTGCTTTTTTTGCGTGCAGTTTTGTTTTTAGCGCTATTGTTGCACGTGTCGCCGTTTTGCAAGTCAACCTCACAGTTTTCATCAACATTCAACTCAAGCTCACTTGCCTTTTGTGGAACCAGAGCCTTTTCAGTGCTGTAAACAACTTTTAGCGCTTTAACGCCGCGCTGTTTAAGCTCACGGCGCATAACACGCGCAAGTGGGTCCATTTGCGTTTTGTAAATATCGGTAACACAAAACGCAGTTGGGTCTAGCTTGTTTCCGCACCCCATTGCACTAACAATTGGCACGTTTTCGGCGGTAGCACGCACAATAAGTTCAATTTTTGCGCTTACAGTGTCAATGGCATCAATAACATAGTCAAAGTTTGAAAGTGGCATTTCGTGCGCATTTTCGGGCAAATAAAACATTTCTACTGCATTAACTTTGCAAGTAGGGTTTATCGAGAGAATTCTGTCCCTTGCGGCAAGCACTTTTTTTGCACCTAAAGTATGCTGTGTGGCAATAATTTGCCTGTTTATGTTGCTTTTTGCAACAATGTCGCTATCTACCACGGTTATTGCGCCAACGCCTGCCCGTGCAAGTGCCTCAACGGCAAAACCGCCCACACCGCCGGCACCAAACACCGCGACATGAGCGCTTTGCAACTTGTTGTTGCCATCTTCACCCCATAAAAGGGAACTGCGGCTAAATTCTTCCTGCATGTTTTGCCTTTCCGCTAATTAATAATTTAACTCTTACGAATAAATTCGTGCTTGCATTTAGAGCATGTTATGCATATTTTACCGCGCCCTTTTGGAACGCGCAAGCCTTGCTTGCAGTGTGGGCACTTGAAAACTTTGTGCGTTTTACTTTGTTTAAACTTGTTGCAAAATTTTTTTAAAAAAAGAACAAACTCGTTTTTTGCACCGTGAAAAACATAATTTTCCTGTGTTCTGCGGTGAATTTTGCGGCTTAAAATGCGATAGTAGCAATAGAATAAGAGTAAAAAGCCAACAAGTGTAAAAAGGTTTGTGTTAGTAGAGAAAAAGGTAGCCAAAAAACCGATAACTATGAAGACTAACGACGTTGTGCTTAAAAATTTACCGTACTCATCAAAACCGTATCGTCCGTACATGAATTTTGCCAACTTGTCTTTCATGCGGCTACCTTCCTTTCTTATTAAATTTAATATCATAGTTAAGATTATAAACCAGTTTTAGTCAACGTGCAATAGACGTCAAAGTTTGTTTACATTTAGTTTTCAATTTATTTAATTTAGCGTAAAAATTTAAACTGCGATTGGCAAATAATGCCAACCACAGCCAATTTTGGTGGACAGTAAGGAACTCGAATCCCTGACCCTCTGCACGTCAAGCAGATGCTCTACCAGCTGAGCTAACTGTCCGTATCTTAATGTAAATAATTATATCATAAAATGACGAAATTGCAATAATAATTTTATTGGATTTTGCATTATATGTATGCATTTTGCTTGATGTAAACACAGCAAGCCTGCTATTAAACAATTTAAAAACAGAAAAGTTAAAAGCGCTATATTGCTGTTAAAGCTAAAACGGGCGGCCAATGGCCGCCCCTACAATTTGTTTTATAATATTTGTGGTTTTACAAGGTAAGTTTAAATTTTCTCGTATTTCATAATGCTCTCGGGTAAAGTAGCTTCCTTGTCTGACACAGTAATGATTATATTTGCGCCCTCACCCGGCAGTTTATTTAGCCTGTCAAGCAAATCGCCAAGGCCTGCAACGTCTCTGTTGCCTATTTTCAAAATTCCGTCAATGTAAAGCTCAACAATGTCGTAATTTCCGGCAAGTATGCCTGTGATGAACCCGTAAAGGGCGTCATAACCTGAAATATTATACTCATCAACGTCAATAAGGCGCACGTCGTGGTGAATGTCATAAGTAAGTTTCATTGACTTTTCAATGCAGACGATGTTACCTGCCGTTGTTTTTGCACTTTCATTGATTATATCGATCATCTTTTTTGTTTTGCCGGAGCCTTTCTCGCCAATAATCAGCTTAATCATATATTTTAGCCTCCCATAATTTAGCACTTTACAGTGCATTTTTAAAAATTAAATGTATTTTATATCATTATAACACATTTTTTTTAAAATGCATATACTTATTTCAGTTTTGCTTCAAGTTTTTCTTTTAAATCTTCAAAGCCGGGCTTTCCAAGCAAAGCAAACATGTTTTTCTTGTAGCTTTCAACACCGGGTTGGTCAAATGGGTTAACGCCCAACATATACCCAGACATTGCACAAGCTTTCTCGAAAAAGAAAATTAAGTAGCCCATGTCGAACTCATTAAGCGAGTCAATTTCTATAACAATGTTAGGAACACCGCCGTCTGTGTGGGCTAAAATTGTTCCCTCCATTGCCTTGCGGTTAACAACGCTCATGTTTTGGTTTGCAAGGAAGTTAAGCCCGTCAAAGTTTTCATCGCTGTTTTCTATGTACAAGTCGCTTTTTGACGATTTTACGTCAATAACAGTTTCGAACATAAAGCGCATACCGTCTTGAACATATTGCCCCATTGAGTGTAAATCTGTCGAGAAAATAACACTGGCAGGGAAAATGCCCTTTTTGTCTTTGCCTTCACTTTCACCAAACAGTTGCTTGTACCACTCGTTCATCATTGTAAAAGCCGGCTCATAGCACGCCATAAGCTCAACCGTTTTGCCCTTGCGGTACAGTATGTTGCGCAGTGATGCATATTGGTAACAGCTGTTGTTTTCGTCGCAAACGCCAAGCTCTTCTTTTGCGGCTTTTGCACCGTTCATAAGTGCGTCAATGTCACAGCCAGCAACGGCAATGGGCAAAAGGCCAACTGCGGTTAACACGCTATATCTGCCGCCCACGTCATCGGGCACAACAAACGCTTCATAGCCCTGTGCGGTTGCAAGTTCTTTAAGTGTTCCGCGTGCTTTGTCGGTTGTGGCGTAAATGCGAGATTTCGCACCATCTGCACCGTATTTATCCTCAAGCAATTTTTTGAAAATTCTAAAAGCAACAGCCGGCTCTGTTGTTGTGCCGGATTTTGATATAACGTTAACGCTTATGTCTTTGCCCTCACAAGCTGCTAAAACGTCGTTTAAATAAGACGAGCTTATTGAGTTGCCCACGTAAAAAATTTGCGGTGTATCTTTACAAATATTGTTGTAAAGTGCGCCTTTTACGGCTTCTATAACAGCGCGTGCACCAAGGTAACTGCCACCGATGCCAATTACAATTAAAACGTCGCTGTCATTTCTTATTTTTTCGGCAGATGCTTTAATGCGTGCAAATTCTGTTTTGTCATAATTAACAGGCAAGTCAAGCCAACCCAAAAAGTCGTTGCCCGAACCTTGCCTGCTCTCTAAAAGTTCATGCGCTGTTTTTACGAAGGGGAAATTCGCCGAAAGTTCATCTTTGCCGACAAATTCGCCCAAATGCTTTGTATTTAATGAAACACCCATTAAAAAAGCCCCCTTTATAATAAGTTAAAAATATAAAATAGTGCGTTTTGCTTTATATTATAACTATATATAAAATGGAGCTGATTGTCAACACCTCGGCAAATATAAACGCCGTGTAAAAAATCAAAAAATTAGTTATGGCGTGTCATGTTTCAGCGGTTGCCGCATAATCTGCGTGACGAAAGCCATAGCATAACATGTTTTATAAACTTATAAGTGCTTTTGCTAAAAGCGACAAAGCGCCAACAAAGTTCATTTTTTCTATTTCTTCTTGTGCGAAAATAGAGTACTTTGCAAGTTCCAACTCGCCAAGTGTTAGCGTTACTTCGCCTAGTTCTTGCCCCTCTGCAACAGGTGCAGGCGCACTTTGCGGCAGTGTGAACGTCGCATTCAAATCTTTTGCCTCACCCTTGCGAACAAGCACGCCCTCAGGTGTGCCGTAAATTACCTCTGCTTCTCGCTCTTCGCCGCTTGTTACACCTATTGTTGCAGGTGCCCCAAGAAGCTGTGGGAACGGAACAAATTCATAAGTGGCAAAGCCATAGTCTAATAGCGATGTTGCGGCCTCAATGCGCTCTGCACCGGAATTAGAACCAAGAACAACAGCAATTAGGCTTGTGCCCTCACGCGTGGCAGTGGCGCTTATGCACACGCCGGCTTTGCTTGTTGTGCCTGTCTTTAGGCCTGTAATGCCGTCGTAAACGTTCAAAAGTTTATTTGTGTTCACAAGTTGTGTCTCACCATTTCTAAGGCTATCTGTCCAAATACCCGAATACTCTAATATAAGAGGGTGGTGCAATAGAGCTTCAGACATTATTGCAACGTCACGTGCTGTCGAAAGGTGCCCTTCGGCGTCAAGCCCACATGCGTTTACAAAGTGCGTGTTTTCCATGCCAAGTTCGGCCGCTCTGTTATTCATAAGCTCTGCAAAAGCAGGCTCAGAGCCGCCAACAAACTCTGCCACAGCAACTGCCGCGTCGTTTGCACTGCTTACACAAATTGCTTTCACAAGCTCGTCAAGCGTGAACTGCTCGCCCGGTTCCAGCCAAATTTGGCTACCGCCCATGCTGTATGCATGATGAGAAATTGGTACATAATCTTCTAGGCTAACTTTTCCTGCTTCAACTGCTTCCAGTGTGAGCAATAGTGTCATAATTTTTGTTATAGACGCAACGGGCACGGGTTCGTCAGGGTCTTTTTCATAAAGCACCTCACCTGTGTCAGACGAAACTAATATAGCATTTCTGCATGGCACATCAAATTCGGGCAGCTCTATGCGCGCCGTATTAGCTTTTGGCACGTCATCTAATATGTTGTTAATAGATGTGTCGCTCAGCATGTCGGATACAAGCGGCTCTTCATTTTCCGCAGAGCTTTGCGGCGTTTCACTTGCGGCGTCTTGCGTTTCATTTGTTGGCGTTGTTGGTGGTTGTGCCGCCTCGCCTGTCAATGTTTGCGTTTCGCTTGCCTGGGGTGTTTGCTCTGCAATGGGCGTTTGTGGTGTTGTTTCTGCCGCTACTTGCGCCGCCGCAACTGTTGTTTCGCTTATTGGCTGTGCTTGTGCAGGTGGGGTTTCACCGCCTGCAAACACAGTTGGGGCCACGCATAATAGCATAATTAAAGTTGCAAGAACAACTGCAATAATTTTTTTCATGTAATTTGTCCCTCCTTTTTCTTTACATATATATGTAGGTGCTTGCTGTAATATAGCTTTTTTAGTATAATTAAAATGTGAAAAAATAAATTAGCATTGAAAGCAAATGAACGGAGATTAATTGTGACAGTTAAATTTTTTACACTTGGATGTAAAGTTAATCAGAACGAGACGGCCTCTCTTACGCGGCTTTTTTGTGAAAACGGCTTTAAACTTGCCGAAAAAGGTGAAGCGGCTGATGTTTATATAGTAAACAGTTGCACCGTTACAAACGGGGGCGACAAAAAAAGTGCGCAAATTTTGCGCCGTGCAAAACGTGAAAACCCCACTGCAATAACAGTTTTGACAGGGTGTTTTCCACAAGCTTTTGAGGAAAAAGCCGCACAAATTACTGAGGCGGATATTGTTACAGGCGCAAATAAACGCAAACAGCTTTTGAACCATGTGTTTACGTATTTAAATAACCACGAGCGAATTATTGACATTGAACCGCACAAAAATGCGCAAATTTTTGAAGAATTACCCATGCCGCAAAAAGCAGGTAAAACGCGCGGCTTTATTAAAATACAAGACGGTTGCAACCGCCGCTGTTCGTATTGCATTATACCTTATGCAAGGGGGCCACGCCGAAGCAGGCAAGAGGATGCAATTATTGACGAGGCGAAAAAACTTGCAGGCGAAAATTGTGCCGAAATTGTGCTTACCGGCATAAATTTAAGTGCATACGGGCAAGACACAAGCACAAACGTAGCAGACATTGTGGAAAAAATAGCGCAAATACCCGAGGTTAAAAATATACGGCTTGGAAGTTTAGAGCCTGACTTGCTAACAGATGAAATAATTGACAAACTTGCGGCAGAAAAAAAGCTATGTGCGCAGTTTCACTTAGCGCTACAAAGCGGCTGCGACAAAACGCTAAAAGCGATGAACAGGCTGTATACAAAAGAGCAGTTTGCCACTGTTGCAAAGAAAATACGCGCAAAACTGCCACATGCAACATTAATAACCGACGTTATTGTGGGCTTCCCGAATGAAAGCGACGAAGATTTTGAAGAGAGCTTGAATTTTGTTCGAGAAATGCAGTTTTTAAAGGTGCATGTGTTCAGTTATTCAAGGCGAAAGGGCACAAAAGCGCACGACATGGAAGGGCAAATTGACACACAAAAAAAGGCGCAAAGAAGCGCCGCAATGCAAAAAGCGGCAGAAGAAGTGCGTGCAAAAATAATAGGAGATATGAGAGGGCAAGCGGCAGAAGTTTTACTTGAAACGAATGTTGGTGGCAGTGTTTTTACGGGCTATACGCGTGAATATGTGCCCGTTGCTGTAAAGGCAAGCGGCTACAACAGCGGCGAT
Organism: uncultured Bacteroides sp.; assembly: GCA_964369785.1. Lineage (GTDB taxonomy): Bacteria > Bacillota > Clostridia > Oscillospirales > Ruminococcaceae > Ruthenibacterium. The sequence goes on along the minus strand of CAYJHA010000016.1, from coordinate 9,281 downwards.
ATTGTGAGCGTGGAGCTGGAAGAATATGAAAATGATAGGTGCAGGGCAAGGTTAATTAGGGGCTAGAGCCTAGCGCCTAGCGCCTAGCGATTAGAATTTAACAACTTAGAAACCAAACTCTA
>CAYJHA010000016.1:0-9059 GCA_964369785.1 uncultured Bacteroides sp. | reverse complement strand
GCCTAGCGCCTAGCGCCTAGCGATTAGAATTTAACAACTTAGAAACCAAACTCTAAAACCATGAGTTTAAAAACACTCTGAACTTTGCAAATTAACAGTTGTGTTTATGGTTGTTTTTAACTATAATATAACCCTGGCACCTATTGACATCTGTGACGTTGCAAATTTGTACAAAAAATAAAAAGCTAAACTACAAAACATTAAAAAAATCTTGCGTTTAAACTCTTGTTGTGCTAAAATAAATTGTAAATGCAAAAAAAGTTGCAAAATATTGTGTGGTGTGGCAATTGGAAATGAGAAATAGCATAAAAGCAAAAACTGTTGGCGCTTTTTATATATTTTATATATTCGCGTTTGCGCTTGTTTTGTTTAACACTATTTTTAATAATTTTTACTTCGATTACAAATGGTACATTATTTTGCCCATTGCTGCATTATGGTTTTGCCTTTTTTTCTTAATTTACAAGCTGCTTAGAAAGTTTGAAGAGGCGATAGAGCGCAATTTATTAAAATGCACGGTAGCATTTTTTGTATTGCTTACGCTAACGCAAATAACTGTTTACTACTTTGCAGCAGGCTACCCCACTGTGGATTTTGAGCGCGTATTTACAGGCGCATACAATTACACAGTAGCGGGTGAAATATTAGATCCATATTTAGATTATTTCTACAAATTCCCTACTAATATGCCCGTAACAATACTTTTGCAGTTTATTTTCCGAACATTTAATATGCTTGGTTACAGAAATTTTTTCATTGTTGGGGCAGTGTTCAACGGCGTTTGTATTCAACTTGCATATTTGTTTGCGTTTTTAATTGTAAAAGAATTGTCGTGTGCGGTTAACGCATTTATGGCTGTTATTGTGCTATATTTTTGCTTGCCGCTTCAAACGTATATTTCTATTTTTTACACAGACACTACAACAATGCTTTACCCACTTGCTGCCATTTATTTTTCAATATTGCTTGCTAAAAAGCAAAACAGCAAACTTAAAACTGTGCTTATTATAGTTGTTATGGGCGCTGTTATTGCGTTTGGCACGCTAATAAAAAGTTCGGCTGTTTTTGGGTTTATTGCGGTTTTGGTTGTATTGCTACTAAATTTTCAGTTAAAAAAGCTGCTGGCTTGTGCCGCGTCTTTTTTGGTGTTTTTTACAATCTTTTCGGCCATTTATGATGATTTCATGTACAAAAACATCTTGGACGAGAGCATTGCATACGACGCCGAAACACCGTATGTTGCATACATAGCAATGGCACTTGGCGGCGACGGCACACACAATGCAGCGGATAATTACTATACTTGGAGCTTTGATACCAAAGAAGAAAAAATAGCAGGCTCTGTCGATTTAATAAAACAGCGCCTTGAAGAAAAAGGTTTTTTCGGTTATTTGTCTTTTTTAAATAAAAAGGCAGTTAGAAGCTTTGGCAGTGGCAATTTGAACGCGCAGTATATTGTTTCTAACGCGTTAATGAAAGAAAATTTTGCCGTTGATATTATTTACCCATACGGAAAATATTACAATATTTATGACAACATCACGCAGGGTTACCACGTGTTGATAATGATTTTTTTAGTTGTTGGTGCCGTTTTAACAGCAAAAAAGCGCGATTGCAAATTTTTGACAATCCATATAAACGCTTTTGGCCTTTTGCTTTTTTTGCTTTTATGGGAGGCAGGTACAAGATATTTGCTTAACCATTACCCAATTTTAATTTTAAGTGGGGTTATTTGTGTATTATCACACTTAAAACATATAAGCCTCGATAGTAAAATGGATATTACGGGCCCCTCCTAAGGGCTAAGTGTAGGTTCGATTCCTACTCGGGGTGCCAAAAAAATCCAATCAGTTTTACTGATTGGATTTTTTTCTTACTAAAACGCAAATACTAATTTTAAAGGGGGGCAAAATGAGAGAAAAAAGAATACAAAAGCACATAAAAAATATTGCAGTACTAAAAAATGGAATTGTAACATCAAGCTACAAAATATTGATGTACCTTGCAAGCTTTATTTTGCCCGTTATGGTTTTTGCGCTAGCTTATTATAACGCAGGAATTTTCACAAATAGCGCCTTGCTTGTGAACGATTTAAACACGCAGTATGTAAATTTTTTAAGCTATTACAGAAACAATATTATTGAAAATGGCGTTTTTTATAGCTTTTCAAAAGATTTAGGCGGCAATTTTTACGGCGTTTTTACGTATTATTTAATGAGCCCGTTAAACATTATTACATTTCTTTTTAGGCCACAGCACATGGAGTATGCAGTGGCAACGCTTATGCTTTTACGCACAGGGCTAAGTGGGCTTGCAGCTTTTGTCTTTTTAGAAAAGCAAGATTTGAAAAACGACATTATAACATTAACTTTATCAATTTGTTATAGCCTTTCGTCTTGCTTTGTTGTTTGGCACTACCATATTTTATGGCAAGACGCATACTGCCTTTTGCCAATAATTTTGCTTGGCACACAGAATATTTTAAGCAAAAAAAGTGGCAAGCTTTTCATTGCTTCTTTCACATTGTGCCTTATAATAAACTACTATATGGCGTACATGATAGCAATTTTTATCATTGCCTATTTTGTGTACGACATAATTAAAAGTAATGATAAAACGCAAGTTATTACTAAATTTATACGCATGGCAAAGGCGGCCGCAATAAGTGCACTTTTAAGTGCATGGGTTACCGTGCCCACAATATACAGTTTGCTGCAAGGCAAGGTAAGCTACAACGAAAGCATAGCTCTTGAAGTGCGCACAATAGTTTATAACATAATAGCGCTTGCGCCAAAGCTGTTAAATGCCGGCTATGACGGCGTGGGCAATGTTTCAACGCCGTACCTTTATTCATCGGCAGTTATTACTGCGCTGGTTTTGGCATTTTTTTGCTTGAAAAATATAAGCCGCCGCGAAAAAGTGGCGACGGCATTTGTAATTGTTTTTCTCATTGCAAGTACAACTGTTCGCCCACTATTCCTTGCGTTTCACATGTTCAGCGTGCCTAATGCTTTTCCGTACAGGTTTGTGTTTGTATTACCTTGTTTTTCTGTTTTTATAGCATATAAAACGGTGCGCAATTTTAAACAAATAAATTTTAAAGCTTTTGTGCTGTTGCTTGCTGGTTTTGTGGCAATTTTGCTTTTGATGGTATTCATTTACCCGTATGAAATTCCGTTTTTGAACACGTGCGTAACGCTTTCGATTTTAGCACTTACATGTGCTGTTTTATACAAATCAAAGGGTAAAAAAATACTGCTTAACGCAATATTTATTTTAGTAATGTTGGATTTGGGGCTTAACACCGCAAGGCTATTGCAGGGCAACTACGATTATTTGACATATGAGGAATTGGGCGAGTTTGAAAAAACGTATGCATACACAAGCGGCCAAATTTCCTCAGTGCAAACAGGCGAGTTTTATAGAATTTATAACGTGGACGAGCCTGAATTTATTAATAACAGCTTTAAATACGGCTTTAATAATTACTATGTTTCGTTCACATCTTTGCCGGAGGAAAACGCCTATTACTTAATGGAAAACTACATAATGCCATGCGAAAACGCACAGCTTGCCACTGCACTTTTTGGCGTGCGTTATAAGGTGGAGTATGGCCGGCTTAGCGAAGAGCAACAGGCGTTTCCACTTGTTTTTACTTCAGACAAGAGCATTTTTGAAGAGGATAACCGCAGCATTGAAGATTTTGTGCAAAATATTTACGGTGAAGAGTTTGCGTTTGAAACAAGCGTGGGTATAAATGAAAATTTAAATGAAATTATTGACGCCGCGAACGGAAATATAAACGATTTAACGCAAGAAAAAAACAAAATAACGCTTACAATTAACACAGATAACACCGACACCTATGCACTTAGCACCATAATTTATGATGAGGGCTGGAGTGTTAAAGTTAACGGAAAGCGTGTTCAAACGCAAAAAGTGCTTGAAAGTTTGCTGGCGTTTCCGCTTGAAGAGGGCGAGAACAGCGTTGTTTTAACGTACACACCAAAAGGCTTTGCTGTGGGCGCAGGTACGTCTTTAATTTGTGCGCTTGTACTTTTGGGCATGGCTTTGCTAGGGCTCTGCCCTAAGAACCCGAATTTTTTTTGAAAAAAATTTAGTAAAACTTTTAATAATTGTTGTAATTACGAAATGCTAACCTTTTTGACAGACTAAAGCTGCCACTATTAATTATTGGATAGTGGCAGCTTGCTTTTAATTATTCAATAACCCTTGCGCCTTTTTCTTCAGGCGTAAGCACATGGCAAGTGTTGTAGCTTTTTAATAGCTCTTCTTTAGCGCTTTGCGCTTTGCTTTCCACATTAAATACACCAAAAACAGCTGCGCCGCTTCCGGTCATTAGTGCGGCTAAAGCGCCGTGTTTTTGCAATGTGTTGCAAATTATACTGTTGTGGCGGCTCTCGCTTGAAAATTGCATTACATTGTGCATATTTTCGCACAGCATATGCAAATTATTTTGCGCTATTGCCTCAACAGCTTTTTTTGTGTTCGGCCGTTTGTCCGTTCCCATTTCATCATACCGTGCAAAGGCCTGTGGCGTTGAAACGCCCATTTGTGGCATGCACACCGTAAAATAACACGTGGGGCACGGTGCAATGCTTTTAATAATTTCACCAATTCCGCCAACATGCGCAGTGCCGCCCACTATGCAAAACGGCACATCGGCACCAATTCTTTCGCCAATTTTGCACAGCTCGTGCTGTGTTAATTTTGCGCTGTACAGCTCGTTTAGGCCCACTAAAACGCCTGCGGCGTCTGCGCTTCCGCCTGCCATGCCTGCCCTTATTGGCACTTGCTTATTAATGCAAATGCGTGCGCCGGCAAGTAGCCCCGTTGTTTTGAAAAACTCCACCGCCGCTTTGTAGGCGGTGTTATTTTTGTCTGTGGGCACTGTGCTGTTTTCAAAAGTTAAAACAATATCGTCGCATTTTTGTATTTGTACCGTTTCGTAAAGGCTTACTGTTTGCATAATCATGTCCATTAAATGGTAGCCTTTATTATCTGTGCCCAAAATATCAAGTGTTAGGTTTAGTTTTGCCGGCGCTTTCACAGTTACACTTTTCATTTTACTTCACTTTCGGCTAAAAACTCTTTTATACGTTTTAATGCAAGCAGTAAATGCTCTGTTGAATACGAATAACTAACGCGCACATATCCCTCGCCGCTATCGCCGAAAGCCGTGCCGGGCACTACTGCCACTTTCTTTGAATACAGCAGTTTTTCGCAAAATTCAGCGCTTGTAAGCCCTGTGCTTTTTATGCAAGGGAACACGTAAAACGCACCCTCGGGCTCAAAGCAAGTTAGGCCCATGTCGTTAAAGTTTTTTACAAGCAGGCGGCGGCGTTCATCGTATGTTGTGCGCATTTTTTCTATGTCGCTGTCACACTCTTTAAGCGCTGTAATTGCTGCATATTGGCTTGTTGTGGGTGCACACATTATGCAAGATTGATGTATTTTTGTCATAGCATCAATAATTTCTTTCGGCCCACACGCATAGCCAAGGCGCCAGCCAGTCATGGCGTAAGCTTTGGAAAAGCCCTGCACTATAACAGTTCGCTCTTTCATGCCATCAAGCTGTGCAATGCTAACATGCTTTTGCTCGCCGTATGTAAGCTCTGCGTATATCTCATCGCTCATAACAATTATGTCGGTGCCGCGCAAAACTTCAGCTATTGGCTCTAAATCTTCTTTGCGCATTATGCCGCCTGTGGGGTTACATGGGTACGGCAAAATAAGCAGCTTTGTCTTTGGCGTTATTGCCTTTTTAAGTTTATCTGCCGTTAGTTTAAATTTGTTCTCGCTTGTTAAATTTATTGGCACGGGAACGCCGCCTGTTAGCGTTGTTATTGGGTCGTAGCTAACGTAGCATGGCTCCGGTATAATAACTTCGTCGCCGGGGTTAACTATTGCGCGTATGCACAAATCAATTGCCTCAGAGCCACCCACTGTTACAAGCGTCTGTTCGTATTCATAGCTAATGTCAAAGCGCCTTTTCAAATATGTGCAAATTTCTTCGCGCAGTTGCTTTAGCCCGGAGTTTCCCGTATACCACGTGTGCCCTTTTTCAAGGCTGTTTATGCCTGCGTCTCTAACGCTCCATGGCGTTTTAAAGTCAGGCTCGCCAACGCCAAGCGAAATGCAATCTTTCATTTCTGCCGCTATATCGAAAAATTTGCGAATGCCTGACGGGCGCATTGCCTTTGCGGCATTTGCAATAATGCTGTCGTAATTCATTTCACACTCTCCCGCTCGTCCTCTGTTTCAACAAGGTACATTGCACCGTCTTTTTTGTAAGTGCGCAGTACAAAATGTGTGGCGGTGCTTAAAACGCCATCTAAAATAGAAAGCCTTTTTGCAACAAAAAGCGCTATGTCTTGGAACGTTTTGCCCTTGACTACAAGCGATAAATCGTAGCCGCCGCTCATTAAAAGCACGCTGTCCACTTCGTCGTATTCGGCTATTACGGTTGCAATTTGCTCAAAGCCGCAATCACGCCTTGGCGTAACACGCACCTCAATAATAGCTTGCACAAAATTAACGCCGGCTTTTTCCCAGTCTACAAGTGTTCTGTAACCGTTTATTGCCTTTTTCGCTGTTAAATCATCTATAATTGCAGCAACTTCGCTTGCTTCACGCTGTGTCATTGTCGCTAGGTCTTCCATGCTAATTCTTGCGTTTTTTTCAAGTATTTTTAAAATTTGTTCCATATTTTAATCTCCATTCTGTGCACAGCACAAATAGTTTTATATTTAAAATAATACATTTCTTAATATTATATATGTTTTTGTGACGAATGTAAATAAAAACAACGTTATTCGCAATTAAATCAGTAAATAGTTAAAATTTTATCAAAGCACTTTTAAAAGGCCGTTTTTTTTGATATAATTAATATTAAACTAAATTAAAGCAAACATTAAAAAAATAAAAGCTGATTGGAGACATATAATGGAAGCTGTAATAACCGTTGTTGGAAAAGACACCGTGGGCATTCTTGCTAAAGTTTGCACAGTTTGTGCACAGGCTAATGTTAACGTTGAAGAAGTTTCGCAAAGTATTTTGCGCGGCACATTTGCCATGATAATGATAGTGAATATTGAAAACTGCAATATGGGTTTTACCGATTTTTCAAAAGCTCTTGCACAGGTAGGCAAAGATATGGGCATTGAAATAACGTGCACACGCCAAGAACTTTATGACGCCATGCATAAAATTTAATTTAACGTTTACAAGTAATTAAATTTAGTGAAGAGTTAAAAGTGAAAAATGAATGTTTCAAGCTTTGTTTTATAAATGTTTTGAAACCATTTCATTTAAACCACTGAGAGGAATTTATAAAATGCTAAATAAACACGAAATATTGCAGACTATTAAAATGATTTCCGACGAAAGTTTAGACGTGCGAACTGTTACAATGGGCATTTCACTGCTTGATTGTGCAGACCCAAACCCAAAAGCCGCATGTGAAAAAATATACAACAAAATAACAAGGCTTGGCAAAGACCTTGTTAAAACGGCAGACAAAATATCGGCTACTTACGGTATGCCAATTGTTAATAAGCGAATATCTGTAACGCCAATTTCAATGGTGCTTGCAAGCAGTGAAAACGCAGACCCCGTTGATTATGCAAAGGCACTTGACAAAGCGGCACAAGAAGTGGGCGTAAATTTTATAGGCGGCTACACGGCGCTTGTGCACAAAGGCTTTAGCGCAGGCGACGAGAAGCTTATAGAGAGTATACCGCGTGCTTTAAGCGAAACGCAGTTTGTGTGCAGTAGCGTTAACGTTGGCAGCACAAAAAGCGGCATTAACATGGACGCAGTTAAAAAAATGGGCGAGGTTGTTTTGCAAGCGGCAGAGCTTACAAAAGAAAATATGTGCATGGGCGCGGCAAAGCTTGTTGTGTTTTGCAATGCGCCGGAAGACAACCCATTTATGGCAGGTGCATTCCACGGCCCGGGCGAGCCTGATTGCGTTATACACGTTGGCGTTTCAGGGCCCGGCGCAGTGCGTGCGGCGCTGGCAAAGCTGCCAAAAGACGCAAGCCTTGACGAAGTGGCAGAGCTTATAAAGCGCACATCGTTTAAAATTACGCGCATGGGCCAGCTTGTGGGCACACTTATGAGTGAAAAGCTTAATGTGCCGTTTGGCATTGTTGATTTATCGCTGGCACCAACACCTGCAATAGGCGACAGCGTTGCAAACATACTTGAGGAGATTGGGCTTGAGAGCTGTGGTTGCCCCGGCACAACGGCAACGCTTGCCATGCTTAACGACGCAGTAAAAAAAGGCGGCGTAATGGCAAGTAACCATGTGGGCGGCCTTTCGGGTGCGTTTATACCTGTTAGTGAGGACGACGGTATGATTAAAGCTGTTGAGAGAAAGAGCCTTACAATTGAAAAGCTGGAGGCTATGACAGCAGTGTGCAGTGTGGGCATTGACATGGTTGTGCTACCCGGCGACACAAGCGCTTCAACAATTAGCGCACTTATTGCAGACGAAGCCGCAATAGGCATGGTTAACAGCAAAACTACTGCCGTTAGGGTAATACCTGCAATAGGCTTTAAAGAGGGCGATGTTTTGAACTTTGGTGGCCTTTTGGGTTATGCACCAATTATGCCTATAAGCAAGTTTTCGGCAGACGTTTTCGTGTCTCGCGGTGGGCGTATACCTGCACCAATGCAGGCGCTTAAGAATTAGAATTTGTTCATAACCCAATACGCAATAAACGCAAAGTTTAAAAACGCCACAAGCATTACCCAGTTTTTGTATGTCCATGTTTTTACTTCGCTGTTTTTCATCATATAGCGCAGTGTTAAAATTCTGCCTGTTATGTCAACAGCGCCTATAATTGCTATTATTAAAACAAGTGTCATTTGTTTCTCCTATATACAGTTTTATTGTGTTTTTTATAATAGCATTTATTTTTAATAAAAACAACTGTGCCACACACGTGCAAATTGCCGCGTGGCGGGCGGCCGATGAGGAGCTGTTGACAAAGTCGTCTTCACAAAAAGCGTCGGCAAAATTTCCGTCATAT
>CAYJHA010000015.1:24829-26611 GCA_964369785.1 uncultured Bacteroides sp. | reverse complement strand
CAATTTTTACCTACATTGCCAATTTTATAAAGCCTTGCAAAAAGTGCCTTAAAAAGCCTTGTAGTATGGGCGTTTTTGCAAGCACCTTTAAAATAAAATGCACGAAATTTACCGCAACAATAAAAAGAAATGGGCGAAATTAATGACATATAAAGGCGTAAACGGGGCGAAATACACAGTTATAGAGCCACCGCTAGGCAAAGGCGGCGAGGGCACGGTATACACAATTGCGGGTATGCCGGGGCACGTTTTAAAGCTTTTTAAACCCGAAAAAAGAACTGATACACGACATAGAAAGCTTTCCGCAATGATAGCGACGCCGCTGTCTTCTACTGCCATGCAACAAGTTACATGGCCCACAGATATAGTTTTCGAAGGCAAAAAATTTGTTGGCTATGTAATGCCGTTTATAAAAAGGCACGAGCCACTTAATGTTGCATATTCTTCTAAATATAAAAGCACGCTGTCGGAAAAAATAACTATTGCAAAAAATTTGTGCGCGGCAGTTAACGCCATACACAACGCAGGGCAAGTGTGCGGAGACTTAAACCCAAACAACATTCAAGTAGACCCGGCAGACGCAACTGTTACGCTTGTAGACGCAGATTCATACCATATAAAAGAAAAAAACGGCTTAAGAATTTACCGCTGTGAGGTGGGCTTGCCTGAATATTTGGCAAGAGAAGTGCAAGAAAAAATGACAAGCGGCCAAATGCTTGCAACAGCGCCGCTTCCAACGTTTACACAGCAAACCGACCTTTTTGCTGTTGCGGTGCATATGTTTGCACTTTTAATGAATGGCTGCCACCCGTTTGCATGTGCTGTCGGCAGCAATATCAACATCAGTAGGCTTTCAAGTGTTAAGCAGTCTGTCACTGCACCACAGCCGATAGATAACATAAAAAACGGCTTTTTTCCTTTCCACCAAAAGAAAGCTAACATAACAACGCCGGCTTATGCGCCCGATTTTGATTATTTGCCAAGCGATATAAAAAACTTGTTTATACGCGCATTTGTGAACGGGCACAGCATGCCTACCAGCAGGCCAAATTGCGTTGAGTGGTACAATGCGCTTGATGCAATGCAAAAAAGTTTGAAAACGTGTGCTACTGACAATTCGCACATGTATCCGTCAAATTTGCTTTCTTGCCCGTTTTGCACAGCGAAAAGTACATATAAAGCCGCGGCGGCAACGTACAAGCCACGAAAAACAAGGCGAAGCAGTGCGGCAGCAAGCAATACATCGGGTTATCGCGGGGGCAACACAACAGGCTCTTCGTATAGAAACACAACTACAAGCAGGGCAACGTCAACAACTACACGCAGCAGCTCATACTCTTCAAGCCGCCCCACGGGGCTTTTTAGCACAGCGCTAATGTTTTGGCTTGTAACAGGTGTGCTTTCGTTTTTTATACAATACTATTTCCATTTTTACGCAGAATGGGGAGAAAACCTTGTTGCCTGGGGCTTTGGCGACGGCGAGCTTGAGGGCTGGAAAAACTTTTTGCGTAACTTTGCGGCAAACATAGGCGTGTGGGGGTATATAGTTATAGGCTCAATATGCCAGTTTATTTATAACTGTTATGCACACAGCGAAGATGAATATTGGGGCTTTGAAATACACCACTATTTACTGTCAATTTTGGCGCTTGTTGTTGGCTCTGCGCTGTGGCTTGCGCTTGTTTACATAATTTCAATAGGCGTTCAGCTTATATTGGCAGCAATAATAATATGGCTTGTTTGCGGCTTTTGCTCAGGTAGCTAGCATGGGTAAAAATGTTT
>CAYJHA010000015.1:0-24729 GCA_964369785.1 uncultured Bacteroides sp. | reverse complement strand
TAATATGGCTTGTTTGCGGCTTTTGCTCAGGTAGCTAGCATGGGTAAAAATGTTTTAAAACAAAGCAAGTGCGCTTTAAACAAAGAAAAGCAAAGCACAAAAAAGTGGTATGAATACAGGCCTGTTTGTAGCAGAAACCCTGCCTTTGCACCAAAAATAAACGGCAAAACTTTTTTGCTGTGTTATAGGTGCACAGGTGGGGTTATAGGTGCGGCACTGGCAAGCATGCTTTTATTTTTTGTTACTATAAATGCACCACAGCTAACGTTAATAGTTGCGGTTGTGCTAATAACGCCTGCAATTATTGACCATTTTTCAGCAAGGTTTGGCATTATTAAAGCGTCAAACAAAAGAAGGTTTGTAACAGGTATTTTATTGGGTGTTGGTGTTGCACTTTTTTTACACTGTTTGGCCATGCTGTTTAGTGCTCTGTTACTAACAGCATGGCTAACTTTATGTCGAATAATAATGTGAAACATAAAAACAGGTATATTTTTCATCGAAACACTTGCATACAATGTGTAATTAGTGTAAAATATGGTGTGTATGTTATTTGAACAAAGAAAGGGTATTATTATATTATGAAAAAAATTATTACATTAATTATATTAGCTTGCGTGCTTATTTCGGCGCTTACATTTACGGCGTGTAGTAGCGGTGAAACTGTTGAAAACAGCGTTGCCGACATTGCCACCGCAGTTGTTGAAGTTAGCGGAATACAAGAGCAAAAAGAGCTAAATAACGATAACTTGATATTTGATCTTGCGCTTACAACAGAGAATATAGTTGAATTTTCGGGCTTTACAACTAACGCAACAGGTAACTCCGGCACTGTGCTTGTTGTGAAAACAGCCGAGGGCAAAACAGCCGACGTTTTGGCAGAGCTTGAAGCTTATAGGGTAACTAATGCGGATTTCCTCTCGCTTTACCCGGAGTTTGCCACTGCACAAACACAAGCAGAAAACGGGCGCATAGTGTCTAAAGCAGACGTTATAGTGCTTGCAATTGCAGGGCCCGATGCCGACTACGCGGCAATTGACACTGCAATTGAAGAAAATTTAAATTAGATATATTACGGCAATGCACTTACCTAAATGGGCGGCTAACCACCGCCCATAAAATTAACAGCCATCTCGAGGTGAAATAATGGTCTTCAGCACTGTCTTGTTTTTGTTTCGCTTTTTGCCTATTTCATTATTACTATATTATGTAGCACCGGCAAAGCTAAAAAACACGGTGCTGTTTTTGTGTAGCCTTGTCTTCTACTCTTGGGGTGAGATAAGGCTTTTCCCCGTTATGGTAGTTTTAATTTTAACTAACTACATTTCAGGCCTTTGCATGGGCAAATTTGATAATAATGAAAAATTGCGCAAGTTTTTTTTAATATTAAGCATTGCCGTAAGCGTTGGCATGTTGTTCTATTTTAAATATACCGACTTTTTTATAGAGAACATAAACACGCTTTTTGGCACGCAAATTGCGGCGCTTAGCTTAACACTTCCGCTTGGCATAAGCTTTTACACGTTCCAAACAATGAGCTACTCAATAGACGTATACAGAAGAGGCGTTGCCGTTGAGCGAAATATAATAAATTTCGGCGCATATGTTGTAATGTTTCCACAGCTTATTGCCGGGCCTATTGTAAAATACCGCGATGTAGCAGAGCGCTTACATATTAATAAAGGGCGCATAACTTTTGGCAGAATTGACGAGGGCATAACGCTTTTTATATTCGGCCTAGCAAAAAAAGTGCTGCTTGCAGACGGAATAAGCGCGCTTTGGTATGAGATAACAGGGCAATACTCAGGTGCTGTTTGGCAGGCAGGGGTAGGGCTTGAAAATGCCTCAACACCGCTTGTGTGGCTTGGCATAATTGCATATACTTTCCAAATTTATTTCGATTTTTCGGGTTATTCAATGATGGGTATAGGCATGGGCAAAATGCTTGGGTTTGATTTCCCCGACAACTTCAACTTGCCCTACATTGCACGCAGTATAACTGATTTTTGGCGCCGCTGGCACATGACGCTTTCCGGCTGGTTTAAAGAATATGTTTATATACCGCTTGGCGGCAACAGAAAAGGGCTCAAACGGCAAATTTTCAACCTGCTTATAGTGTGGTTTTTAACAGGTTTTTGGCATGGTGCAAACTGGAACTTTATCTTGTGGGGCCTATACTATTTTATTTTGCTTATGGTAGAAAAAGCGTTTTTGCTAAAGCACCTTGAAAAAGGCAAAGTGTGGCCACATTTGTACACGCTTTTCCTTGTTATTATAGGCTGGGCGTTCTTTGTGGGCAGTGACGCAGGCGTTACACTTCCGCTACTTTTTGGCAAGCTATTTGTGCCGTCGGCAGGCATTTCTGCACTGTATTTTTTGCGAAACTACGCCGTTTTGCTTGTTATTTGCCTTATGTGTGCAACGCCGCTGCCCAAAATATTGTACGATAAAATAAAGCATAACAACTTACTGCGTGGCGCAGTTTTGGCCGCAGTGTTTTTAATTAGCATTGCCTATATGGTAGACGCAACGAATAGCCCGTTTTTATACTTCCGCTTTTAGATAATGGCGGCGCAAGTGTTCAGCTAGCGTATAAATAAAAGGCAATAATTTTGCAATTAAGGCAGAAAGGGTTGGTTAAAAAATATGCAAAAACTAAAGCGAAAACTTAAAAAATACCCAATAGTATTTTTGTTTTTTATATTTTTAATAGGCTTTTTCGTGTTTGACGAGATTTACCCAAGCAGGGAACGCTCAGAGCTTGAAAACAGGGAGCTCTCTCAAATGCCGATAGTTAGCATTAGCTCGCTTGCGAATAATTCTTTTATGGTAGATTATGAGAGCTATGTGAAAGACCAATTTGCCTTTAGAGATACATGGATTGACGCAAAAAGCCTTAGCGAAACGGCACTTTTAAAAACAGAGAACAACGACATTTTGTTTGGCGCAGACAAATACCTGTTTACAAAAACATGGAGCCTTAGCGATGAGCGCCGCTACGACAACAACGTGTATGCGCTTGTAAGCATGGCAGAGAAACTTGGCGAAAGCGCAAACATAATGATAGTTCCGTCGTCCTCAAACATTTTAAGCGAAAAGCTGCCGCAAAACGCACCAATGCTTGACGAAAATGCGCACATGGACGATATGTTCGCACAGCTTAGCACAACAGGTGCAAATGTGATTGATGTGCGAGGCACACTTAACGAGCACGACGATGAGTATATATATTACAGAACAGACCATCACTGGACTAGCGAGGGTGCGTTTTTAGCTTATGAGCAATTTGCAAACTCGCAAGGGGTAAATCTTTTTAACAAAGCGGCACCTTTTGTAGAAGTTGAAGAGTTTTATGGCACACACTATTCTAAGGCGCGAAATTTTGGCGTAATACCCGACGTTTTAACGTACTATGAGATAGATGAGAACCTAAGCATTATGCGCACAGACGAAAACGGCGAGCAGTATTATGAAGACGGCCCCGTATATGACGTGACAAAGTTCAGCGAGCGCGACAAATACGCCGCATTTCTACGCGGAAACAACGGTTACTCTGTTTTAAGCGGCACGGGCACGGGCAAAATTCTTGTTGTGAAAGACAGCTACGCAAACAGCTTTATACCATATTTAACAGCAAGCTACGCCGAGATAGGCATAGTGGACTTTAGAGAAAACAGGCAGACACTTTATGAGATAATGGATGAAGAGGGCTTTGATGAAGTGCTGTTTTTATATAGTTTCGATGCATTTACAAGTGATATTTATGTGGGAAGCAAAATAGTGGGGTAGTATTAAAAAAATTGTAGGGGGCGGCGTCCTCGACGCCCCGAAGTGTTACAATTGGAACACGTAAAAGATAAGCAAGGAGTAAGAAAGAGTATGAGCGTTTATAAAAAGGTGGACACAAGCCTAAATTTTGTTGAAAGAGAAAAAGAAATTGAACAATTTTGGGCGAAAAACGACATTGAAAATAAGAGTATACAAAAGAAAAACACAGATAAAACGTATACTTTTTACGACGGCCCGCCAACAGCAAACGGCAAGCCGCACATAGGGCACGTTGAAACACGTGCGTTTAAAGACTTAATACCGCGCTACCACGCAATGAAAGGCGCATACGTGCCAAGAAAAGCAGGGTGGGATACGCACGGCCTGCCCGTTGAGCTAGAAGTTGAAAAACTGCTGGGCCTTGACGGAAAAGAGCAAATAGAAGCTTATGGCCTTGCAGAGTTTATTGCTAAATGTAAAGAGAGTGTGTGGAACTATAAGGGCATGTGGGAAGAGTTTTCGCATGTTGTTGCCTTTTGGGCAGACATGGAAAACCCGTATGTAACTTATGAGAACAGCTATATAGAATCTGAATGGTGGGCGCTGAAACAAATACACGACAAAGGGCTTTTGTATAAGGGCTTTAAAATTGTGCCATATTGCCCACGCTGTGGCACACCGCTTTCAAGCCACGAGGTTGCACAGGGCTATAAAGATGTTAAAGAACGCAGTGCAATTGCACGCTTTAAGCTAAAAGACGAAGACGCATTTATTTTAGCATGGACAACTACACCGTGGACGCTACCCTCAAACGTTGGCCTTTGCGTTAACCCCGATGAAGAGTATGCAAAAGTTAAAATGCTTGAAAATGGGGACGAAAACAACACAGAAGCAGGCAAAATATACTATTTGGCAAGAGCGCTTGCAGATAAAGTGCTGGGTGAGGGCGCATATGAAGTGCTTGAAACATGCACGGGCAAAGATTTAGAGTTTAAAGAATATGTGCCGCTTTTCGACTTTGTTAAAACAGACAAAAAGGCATTTTACGTTGTGTGCGACACATATGTTACACTAACAGACGGAACAGGAGTTGTTCACATTGCACCGGCCTTCGGTGAAGACGACAACAAAGTTGGTATGCGCTACGGTTTACCTTTTGTGCAAATGGTAGACACAAAAGGCGAAATGACAAGCGAGACAAACTGGCCGGGCGTTTTTTGCAAAGACGCCGACAAGCTTATTTTAAAAGAGCTTAAAGAGCGTGGCTTGCTGTTTTCAGCACCGCTGTTTGAACACCCGTACCCACACTGCTGGCGCTGTGACACACCGCTAATTTACTATGCAAGAGATTCGTGGTTTATTAAAATGACTGCGGTGAAAGAAAACTTAATTAAAAACAACAACACAATTAACTGGGTGCCCGAGACAATTGGCAAGCGCCGCTTTGCCGACTGGCTTGAAAATGTGCAAGACTGGGGCATTAGCCGCAACAGATACTGGGGCACACCGCTTAACATTTGGGAGTGCGAGTGTGGGCACAAAACGTCTGTTGGCAGCATAGAAGAGCTTAAAAAGCTATCCCCCAACTGCCCCGATGATATAGAGCTACACAGGCCGTTTATTGACGCTGTAACGATAGAATGTGAAAAGTGCAAAGCGCAAATGAACAGGGTGCCCGAAGTTATAGACTGCTGGTTTGACTCCGGCGCTATGCCGTTTGCACAGCACCACTACCCGTTTGAGAATGAAGAGCTTTTCAACCAGCAATTCCCGGCAGATTTTATAAGCGAGGGCGTTGACCAAACACGCGGATGGTTCTATTCACTGCTTGCCGTTTCTACGCTTATTTTTGACGTTGCACCGTTTAAAAGCGTGCTTGTTTTAGGGCACGTGCAAGACGAAAACGGGCAGAAGATGTCAAAGTCTAAAGGCAACACGGTTGACCCTATTGAATCATTAAATGAGTATGGCGCCGACGCTATAAGGTGGTATTTCTACGAAAACTCAGCGCCGTGGCTACCGAACAGGTTTAGCGGCAAGGCAGTGCGTGAGGGGCAGCGCAAATTCCTTGGCACACTGTGGAACACATACGCGTTTTTTGTTCTGTATGCTAATATTGACGAGTTTGACGCGACTAAATATACGCTTGACTATGATAAACTGGGCGTAATGGATAAGTGGCTGCTTTCCAAAATGCAAACGCTTATAAAAACGGTTGACAATTGCCTTGCAAACATACAAATACCCGAGGCGGCAAGAAGCTTGCAAAGCTTTGTTGACGACATGAGCAACTGGTATGTGCGCCGCTCTAGAGAACGCTTTTGGGGCAAAGGTATGCCGCAAGAAAAAATTAACGCATATATGACACTGTACACGGCGCTAGTAACTGTAAGCAAACTGTCTGCGCCTATGATACCGTTTATGACAGAGTGCATTTACCAAAACCTTGTGTGCAGCATTGACAAAAGTGCGCAAAACAGCGTACATTTGTGCGATTACCCCGCCTTTGACGAGAGCTTAATTGACGCAGAGCTTGAAAGCGACATGGACATGGTTTTGAAAGTGGCACAGCTAGGCCGTGCGGCACGAAACGGCTCAAATATCAAAAACCGCCAGCCGCTAAGCGTTATGCACATAAGTGCAGACGAAGACAAAAAGCAGCTAAGCGACTATTTCACAGACATTTTGAAAGATGAGCTTAACATAAAGCAAATAAGCTTTACAAGCGACGCAAGCGCATTTTTAAGCTATAACTTTAAGCCACAACTTAAAACACTGGGCCCGAAATACGGCAAACAGCTTGGCGCTATACGCACAGCTTTAAGCGAAATTGACGGCGCCAAAGCTAAAAAAGAGCTTGACGAAACATCAAAGCTAACGCTTAATTTAAGCGGCGAAGAAATAATACTTGCACCTGAAGATTTGCTTATTGAAACAGTGCAATCGGGCGATTACTTCACAGTGCAAGACGGTGGCATTACAGTTGCCATAGACACACGCCTAACTGATGAGCTTATTAAAGAGGGATTTGTGCGTGAAATAGTGTCTAAACTGCAAACAATGCGCAAAGAGGCAGGCTTTAATGTTGAAGACCACATAAGCGTTTATGTAAAGGGCAATGAAAAAATAGCCGCCATAATCCGCGAAAATGAGAGTGAGATAAAAGGCGATGTGTTGGCAGACAAAGTAAATTATGACACTGAAAGCGCCGCTGGCTTTGTAAAAGAGTGGGATGTAAACGGCGAAAACGTGACTTTTGCGGTGGAAAAATAACAGTTATATGCACAAAGCACAGCAAATTTTTACTATATTGCATTAAAATGATGAAATTTACGAAAATATTATTGTAAATTTCCCATTTTTGCGATATAATAGCGCTATGCGCTTTTAGTTATTAGAAATCAGAGTTTGTAGGGGCGACCTGTGGTCGTCCGGTTTTGCAAAGGTGGATTTTATTTTGGGTTGTCCTTCATGGGAATTAACACTTGTAGCGCAAGGGCTCTGCTCTTGCCGCACTAAATAGATATTATTAAGGGTGGAAGTATGGAAAAGTTTGAAAGTATGAGCAAAGAGGCATTGCAGGCAAAGCTTGCAGAACTAATGGCAGTTTACGGCGATTATAAGGCTAAAGATTTAAACCTCGACATGTCGCGCGGAAAACCTGCGCCGGAGCAACTCGATTTGTCTATGGACATTTTCGACAAAACAGACTACATTGGCAAAACAGGCATAGACACACGCAATTACGGCAACTTAGAGGGTATGCCCGAGGCACGTGAGTTTTTTGCCGAGATGATGGGCACACAGCCCGAAGAAGTTTTTGTGGCAGGTAATGCAAGCCTTGTACTTATGTACAACGCAATAGAGCTTGCGTGCAGAAAAGGCTTTGCAAATAGCAAGGCGCCGTGGGGCAAATGTGGCGAAGTTACACCAAAATTTTTGTGCCCTGCACCGGGGTATGACAGGCACTTTAGAATAACGCAGTATTTCGGCTTTGAGCTTGTTAGCGTGCCAATGACAAAAGACGGCCCCGACATGGACAAAGTGGAAGAGCTTGTGAAAGATGAGAGCGTAAAGGGCATTTGGTGTGTGCCAATGTACTCAAACCCGGACGGGTACACTTATTCAGACGAGACTGTAAAGCGCCTTGCAAACATGAAAACAGGCGCAGATGACTTTAAAATATTTTGGGACAATGCATATTGCGTGCACCATTTGACAAACACGCCCGATAAGCTTTTAAATATTATGCAAGAGGCTAAAAAAGCGGGTAATGAAAAGCGCGTTTTAATTTTCTGCTCGTTAAGCAAAGTTACGTTTGCCGGCGGCGGCGTGGGCGCAATGGCGGCTTGCAAAGAGAATATTGATTATATTCTTGAAAACTCGTTCCCCATGACAATTGGCTATGATAAGATTAACCAGCTTCGCCATGTTAACTACTTTAAAAACATGGACGGCGTTGCAAAGCACATGAAAAAACACAGCGACATTATTAAGCCGAAATTTGACATAGTTGAGCATATATTAAACGATGAACTAGGCGAAGAAAACGCCTATTGGACGAAGCCGAACGGCGGCTATTTTGTAAGCCTTTACTTGCCCGGCGGCTGTGCAAAGCGAACTGTTGCGCTATGTAAAGACGCAGGCGTTGTGCTTACAGGCGCAGGTGCGGCTTACCCCTACGGTGTTGACCCCGATGATACAAATATCAGAATAGCACCAACTTTCCCGCCGCTGTCAGAGCTTGAAACAGCGTCTAAACTGCTTTGTGTTTGTGCTAAAATAGCAATAATTGAAAAGTTACTTGCATAGCATAGAGCGTATCATCACTAGCTAAAAACAGTGAATAATGAAAAATAAATAGTGAACAGCTAAAGGGTTTGAATAAAATTTTATTAGCATGAAATTTACTGTATGTTTTTTGTTTTTTATATTATTGCACGGAATGTGCAAAAAAATATTCATGTATAAAATGCATACAATTTTATACTGTTTCGGAGGAAAATTAATGATTACAAGAGGTAAGCCCTGGCAATTCTTTGTTGTGGCGGTTCTGATAGTTGTTATCGCCCTCACAGCCTTTATAGGCGTGAGCAGCACATACGGCGACATTACCACAACATACATTAAAGGCGCAAGTGACATTCGCTTCGGCATTGACATACGCGGCGGTTTAGAAGTTACGTTTATGCCCTCAGAAGACATTGACGCAACACCAGAGCAAATGGCTGCGGCGCAGTCTGTTATAGAACAGCGCCTACTTAGCCTGAACATCACAGACAGTGAAGTGTACCGCGATGACGAGAACGACAGAATTATTCTGCGCTTCCCATGGAGAGAAGACGAGACGCAGTTTAACCCTGAGAGCGCCATTGAAGAAATAGGTGCAACTGCTGTTTTAACATTCCGCGAGGGAAGTGAAACAGACGCGAGTGGCCTGCCCACAGGCGTTACTGCTGAGAACATTATTCTTGAGGGTGTAGACATTAAAAGTGCTGTGGCAGCATACGACAGCCAAGACCCGTCAAACCCTTACTACATCTCACTAGAGCTTGAAGATACAGGCGTTGAAAAATTTGCAGAAGCGACAGAGCGTCTTGCAGAAACGCAGGGAACAATCTCAATTTGGATGGACGACACAATGATTTCTGCGCCGACGGTTAACAACGCTATACCCGACGGCAATGCAATGATTTCGATGAGTGGCAACGATGACGCAACAAGAGACCAAGCAGTTACGCTTGCAAACCAAATAAATTCGGGTGCACTGCCGTTCTCGCTTAGCGCGGAAACGTACAGAACAATAAGCCCGAACCTTGGCGCAAACTCGCTTGAAGCTATGCTTATTGCAGGCGCTGTTGCATTTTTGCTTGTTGCTTTATACATGGTTTTAAACTACAAACTGCATGGCTTCGTTGCTGTAATTGCACTTCTTGGCCAGGTAGCTATGACAATTGCTTTTGTTTCGGGCTACTTGCCGTTTATAAACAGCTTTACGCTTACACTTCCGGGTATTGCGGGTATTATTCTTGCAATTGGCATGGGCGTGGACGCAAACGTTATCACGGGCGAGCGCATACGCGAGGAACTGCGCAACGGCAAAAGTGTTAACGGTGCAATTCGCTCCGGCTTCGACAGAGGTCTGTCGCCTATTATTGACGGCAACGTAACAGTGCTTATAGTAGCTGTTATTCTAATGGGCGTGTTTGGCTCAAGCGACAATATATTCGGGCAATTTTTATCAATGCTCGGCTTTGGCGCAACAACATCGGGCACAATTTACTCGTTCGGCTACACGCTTTTAATCGGCGTTTTAATGAACTTTGTGTTTGGCGTTATTTGCACAAGAATTATGCTTAAAGGCATTTCTAAAATGAAAATATTTAAAAGCGCCGGTTTTTACGGAGGTGTAAAAAATGAAAAATAATTTTGACATAGTAGGAAACAAAAGGAAATTTTTTACAGCTTCATTAATAGCAATTATTTTAATAATAGGTGTGTCTATAATTTTCGGCGTGCCAATGGACATTGAGTTCCGTGGTGGCGCACTTATGACATACAGCTACACAGGCGACATCAACACAGACGAACTTGCAACAGCTTCAAGTGACATATTTGGCACTGCTGTAAGCGTGCAAACAGGGCAAGACATTGCTACAAACACAAAAACGGTTACTATTAGCGCACAGGGCACAGAAACTGTAAAGCCCGAGGCTATTGAGAACTTTGCCGCAATGTTAAGTGAAAATTATGCAGACAATAGCTTTGAGCAACTTGAAATAAACAACGTTAACCCAACAATGGGTGCAGAGTTTTTTGCAAAGTGTATAGTTGCCGTGGCGCTTGCGTCTTTGTTAATTCTTTTATACATCTCGTTTAGGTTTAAGAAAATAGGTGGCTGGTCTGCCGGTATTATGGCAGTTGTTGCGCTTGTGCACGATATGATTATAGTTTACGGCGTGTTTGTAATTGCACGTATACCGCTAGACAGTAATTTTATAGCAGCTATGCTTGTAATTTTAGGCTATTCTATAAACGACACAGTTGTTGTGTATGACCGTGTGCGTGAAAACGGCCAGCTTCACGGCAAGAGCATGACGTTTGACAAAATGGTTAACCTCAGCATAAACCAAAGCTTAAAGCGCTCAATTAACACTACAATTTCAACAGTGCTTGCACTTGGCACTGTGTGCGTTGTGTCGCTAATTTACGGGTTAGACAGCATATTCACATTTGCTTTACCGCTAATTGTAGGTATGATAAGCGGTGTTTACAGCACAATATTTATTGCAGGCCCGCTGTGGGTTGTTTGGAAAACAAGGAAAACTATAAAAGTGAACAAGAAAATTGCGAAAAACAGCAAATAAATTAAAAAATATTCAAGCGGTGCGTTGCGCCGCTTGAATATTAATTTAAGCATATTTATGCTAATGCAAATAGCAAAATGGGGTGGTATAATTGGAAATAGGTGTTTCAACAGCATGCCTTTACCCCATGGAAACGGCGAAATCATTTAAAATATTGCAAGAAAATAACGTGAAAAATATTGAGATTTTCTTAAATACCTTTTCAGAGATTAATAAAAGCTACATTGCCAAACTAAAAGAGCTTATAAAGGCAAGGCAGCATAACATAACAGCGCTTCACCCGTTTACATCTGTTTTAGAAACATTTTTTTTTGCAACAGATTATAAAACACGAACAGAAGACGGCTTTGACTTTTACAAACAATATTATGAAGTTTGCCGGCAGCTTAACATTCCGCGCTTAGTTTTACACGGCATGCACAAAAGCTTGCCATACCCATTTGAGCTGTATTGTGAAAATGTAGCGAAGCTTCGCGATATTGGGCGCGAGTTTGGGGTAGAGCTATGCCATGAAAATGTTGTGCGTTGCAAATGCGGCTATACGAAATATATTAAAAAAATGCGCCGCTTTTTAAACGATGACATTAGTTTTGCGCTGGACATTAAGCAGATGAGACGCGCAAAAGTTGAAACAGCCGACATGCTTTGCGCAATGGGCTCGTGCGTTAAATATTTGCATTTGAGCGACTGTGACGACAAAAGCGATTGCACATTGCCGGGCACAGGCACTTATGATTTTAAACAGCTTTTTGAAATGTTGATACAAAATAATTTTTCCGGCGAGGGTGTAATTGAGCTTTATAGCGACAAAACAACTACACCTGAAAACCTAATAAAATCTGCAAATTATTTGCAAGCAATTTATAATAAAATAAAAGAAGAGAGAGGTTGAAAAGTATGAAATGCCCATATTGCGGAGAGCTTGAGTCGAAAGTTATTGATTCGCGCCCTGCCGACGACGGCGAGAGAATACGCCGCAGAAGAGAATGCTTCAGTTGCAACAAACGCTTTACAACGTATGAAATTGTTGAGACAGTGCCGCTTATGGTTATTAAAAAAGACAAATCTCGAGAGTCATTTAACAAGCAAAAGCTTTTAAACGGCCTGCTTCGCGCTTGTGAAAAAAGGCCTGTTACATACAAACAGCTTGAAACAGCTGTTGACAACATTGAGCAAACACTGCTTAATTCATACGAGCGTGAGATTACGTCTATAAAAATAGGCGAGCTTGCAATGCAAGAGCTAAAAGTAATAGACGAAGTAGCATATGTGCGCTTTGCCAGTGTTTACAGGCAGTTTAGCGATATTGGCACTTTTATGGACGAGCTTAAAGATATAATTGCACAGCGTGTTTCTTCAAAAGATAGCTGATAAAATTGTTTGAAGATAGTAGGGGCTGTGGCACAATAGAACAAAACTCGTCGATTTGACGAATAAATGTAGGGGCGAACCTATGTGTTCGCCCGAAACCAATAGTAAAACCAATGGTTTCGGGCGGTTACACAGGGCCGCCCCTACAATTTTGGTGCATAATGACAATTGCGCCATAGCCCTTTTTGTACTATTATGAAGCTAGTTCTATTTCAGCGCACTTTTAGCACCGTTAAAATACAGAAGAAAACACATCATCAAGCCTTTTTGCGTGCTCTGTTGCTTTGTCTATTTCGCAGTTTAAATCGGCTAAATTTTCAGGTTGCATATAAGCCGAAATACCTTTTAAGTTAATTACAAAATTAGAAATATTATCGTGCTTTATTAATAGCGCCAGCTTTTTTTCTTCACCCTCGAAATATTTATCAAGCTCTTTATAAATGTGTGCGGCTTTTGCAAAGTCGCCGTCAATTGCGGCAGATTTTATTGCCATAAGCTGTATGCACACATTTTCGGTAGTGTTTTTTATATAAATGTTGCTCGCAGTAGAAATTGCAATAATAATTGCAAAAATTGCTATTGAAATGTAAATTTTTTTCATAGTAAACCTCAGTTATTTTAAAATAAATCTAACATCAAACCTCTTTTTTAATAAATTCTGTCATTTTTTCATCATCGCACATTAAAAGCAGAACGTCTTTTTGCTCGCATTTATTTTGCTCGCAGCACTGTTTTATAAAGTGCTCATCAACGCCGCAATATTCCATGTTTGTGTGAAAAAACGTGCCGTCAATTACAATAGGCAAAGAGGGAATAGAGCCTTCTCGCTTAGTTTCGCTTTTGCGGCGCATACTTATTTTTCCACTAGGTTCAACCATTGCAAAG
Organism: uncultured Bacteroides sp.; assembly: GCA_964369785.1. Lineage (GTDB taxonomy): Bacteria > Bacillota > Clostridia > Oscillospirales > Ruminococcaceae > Ruthenibacterium. The sequence goes on along the minus strand of CAYJHA010000015.1, from coordinate 11,338 downwards.
TCTATATCACTAAGCTCAAATATGCCGTTTGCACGCAAAGATTCAAGCAAATCTTCGGCGGTATACCTCAAAGCAACAAGCATTTTCTGGTCAATAACGCCGTTTTTAATTATAATTTTAGGGTTGCCGGATAATATTTTTGCGGCTCGTGTTGACTTTAAACTTATAACAGACAGCAAAATTTCAAAAGCAACAATTACAAAAATAGGTATTACGCTAGTCCAAACAGGAAGCTCGGGCGATTCAATTGCTATTGTGGCAAGGCTGGAAATTATTATTGTAGAAACAAGCTCGGAGGGTTGAAGCTCTCCGAGCTGTTTTTTGCCCATAATGCGCAGTGCAAAAATTATTACCGCAAACATAAATACGGTTCTTAAAAATACAAGTGTCATATGTGCTCCTTTTTTTTACAAATTGTATGTTTATTTTAAGTATTGTGAGATATACTACATAGTGCCGGCTGAACAAAATTGCCGACACTATTTATTTTTTAACAGAAAAGTTTCGCAGAGGAGATAAAAATGCAAACAAAGCTTAGTAAAAACATTGACGAGAGCAAAAAACAGCTACAAGAATATTTTGGCAAAAATGTAGACTTTTATGCAAAAGATATTAAACTTTGCGGCGTTCAGTGCTGTATTTTTATATTTGAGTGCATGTCAAGCCTTGAAAGGCTGTGGATTATGTCTCTCGATACTTTGTCAAAGCAAAAAAATTACCCAAGCAAGTGCGAAAACCTGTTTGACTACCTTATGTACCACACAGAAATACCTTTTGAGGTAACGCCTGTTGACAGCCTTGAAAACGCAATAATTAGGGTTACAAGCGGTGCTACAATTATTTTAATGGACGGCTGTGACATGGCGCTGTCTGTTGCAACGCAAAGTTTGTCTTTTCGCGCAGTGCAAGAGCCCGGCACAGAAAGCAATTTGAAAGGCAGCAGGGAGGGCTTTACAGAACTGCTGCGCGTTAACATTAGCCTTGTGCGCCGCCTTATAAGAACGGGCGATTTGCGCGTGGAAAACCACCAAATTGGCGAAAAAACACAGACAGAATATGCAATTTTTTATGATAATAAGCTTGTTCCGAAACATGTTTTAAACAAGCTGAAGCAAAAACTAAAAAAGGCGCAGTTGCCTTTTGTGTTTGACACAGGTTACCTTGCGGCGTTTATGCGAAGTGGAAGCTTCTCTATGTTTCAATCGGTAGGATACACAGAGCGGCCCGACACAGCTGCCGCTAAAATTTGCGAGGGTAAAATAGTTGTTATGGTTAACGGAAGCCCTTTCGCAATGATTGTGCCGTACTTTTTTAGCGAAAATTTTCAGAGTATGGACGATTTTACCGAAAAAGCGTATTTTGCATCATTTATGCGCCTTTTAAAATATACAGCATTTTTTATTGCTGTAATGTTGCCGGGCCTCTTTGTGTGCATGGTAGATTTTGCACCCGAAATGTTGCCAGAACAACTGCTTTATCGCGTAATGGCTTCAGAACAAACAACGCCACTGCCTATTTTTTTAGAAGCACTTTTTATGATTTTCTTACTAGAAATTGTTAGGGAAGCAGGCCTTCGCATGCCAAAACCAATAGGCCAATCAGTAAGCCTTGTGGCGGCATTAATAGTGGGTGATGCCGCAATAAGCGTTGGGCTTGTAAGTGCGCCCATAGTAATAATTGTGGCGCTTACGGCAATAAGCGGCTATGTTATACCCTCACTTTATGAGCCAATTATAGCGCTGAGAATTGTGTTTATTTTAGCCGGGGGCATGTTTGGCCCGCTTGGGCTGTTAATTATGTTTACGCTTATGATTTTTAATGCGTGCAACATGGAAATTATGGGGCTTGCGTTTACAGCACCAATTGCACCAATGACAAAGCAAGCTGTAAAAGACGGCTTTTTGCGCCTTGGCTGGAAAAGGCTTGTGCACGACAGAGCTGATATATGGAGTGAGAACGAACATGAATTTGAGCTTGAAATTGAGAACGCAGACAAACTTGAGAACGAGCATATAAGCTGTGAGAACGCAAGCAGTGAGAATGCAGTTTGTGAGAGCAAGAAAACCTTTAGGAATAACGGCCGGAAAGGAAATGGGTTAAAATATGGGCAATGATAAATTAGAAAAAAATCAAATTCATAATATATTTTTATGCGCAGTTGTAGCCGACGCTGTTTTGATGACGTTTAATTCAGGCTATGGCTTTTCAGCACACGAAAAAGTAATTGCGGCTTTAGTAAATGCAGTACTTTTAATTTTAGTTTGTGCGTTGTTTTTTTACAACGTAAAAACTAATTTTAACGGTAAAGCGTGGCTTATAGCGGCGTACATTGCGTTTGTAACAGCCGCCGCAGGTGCTTTTTTAGACATTGAGCGCTTTTACCGTTTTGGCACAGACGTGCACCTTGGCGGTGCAGTTATAATTTTCCTTGTTCTTTTTGTAGCGCTTTATATTTTAAAGTGTAGCTATGGTGCGCTTTCAAGGGCAAGTGGGCTTTTTTTGCTGTTTTTCGCTTTTTTTGCGGCTGTTTTAGTTGTAACAAGTGCAACAAAGGCAAGTGCTACAAACCTTGCGCCTGCATATGAAAACGAATATGGCGTGTTGGTTTCCTCAATAATGTTGTTTAAGTTTCCGGCGTCGCTTTTGCTGTTTGCAAGCGTGCCCATAAAAAGTGAAAAAACAGTGCCTATGAAAAGCATTATTAAAGGCATTATTTGCTTGCTTTTAATTCAAGCTGGTGCGGCGCTTTTAAGCGAGCTTGTGTTTGGCAAAAACACCGCACAATATGAACAGCCGTTTTTTGCAACAGCACAAATAGCCGAATTCTCTGTGTTTGAACATTTAGAACCTATATATTTTTCGATGTTTTTGCTTGCTTTAATGCTAAAAGGTCTTATACTTTTTTTTGCCGCTTTTAACGTGTTAACACGGTGTTTTGAAAAAAGAAACACAGTGCATTTGAAAATTATTACAGTTGCGGTAACATTTGCGGTTATTGTTGCAATTTCTTTTATGGTAGCAAGCGTTTACAATGCGGTGCAAATTTTAACAAGCGCATTAGCTGCTTGTTTGCTTTGCATTACGGTGCGAACAAAGGGCAAAAAGCAGAAATGCAGTGGCAGTAAAAGTAGCAATTTAAATTTAATAGAAAATAATGCAAACAATGAAGCTGAAACAGTATGCGAAAAAAGCAGTGAAGATATGATTAAAAATATTGTGAGAAAAATGAAAAAAAATGGTGCACTTTTATTAATTTGTACTTTAACACCGTTTTTGTTTAGCTCATGCGCCGAAAGCGTGCCGCTTAGTGCAAGAACTATTGTTAAAGCAATTTATTTGAACGAGGATAGCGGCGGAAATGTTACTGCATCTTTAATAATGTATACGTGCAAGCCCGGCGCAAACACTGCCGAGGTACAGGGTGACCCTGTAATTTACACAGCAGAGGGTGAAAACGTTGCAATGGCGCTTAAAAATGTTGAAAATATGCAAAGCAAAGAGCCTTTTTACGACCAAAACAAAATTTTGTTTTTGGGCAGTGGCACTTTTGAAAACGTTTCAAAATATATTTCGCACTTTATGCCGGAATCGCTAGCGGCGCAAGACCTCAGCGTATTTTTAACCGAAATTTCAACAGAGGAGTTTAACGAGCTTTCAACGAACTCAACAGATGTTATAAAATCCGCTGAGACAATAGCGGAGAAAAGTGTGCTAAACGGCAACAGGGCAGTACAGCTTTATGAGATAAATTTAGACGAAAATGAGAAATTTAGCGGGTATCTTCCTGTTATTACATTAAAGGAAAACTATTCTGTTAGTGTAGATGAGCTAATAATATTTGACGAAGAAACGCCTGTTTTATCTGTTACTGAAATGGCGCTTGATATAACGCTAATTCTTGCCGGAAAACAGCAAACGCTGGAAGTTGACACGCAAGAAAATGATAAGCACACGTACATTCAAACGCAAAAACTAGCAGTAGCGTTTGATGCGCAAAGCGGTGGTGACATGAATATTTACGTAAATGGAACAGCTAAAAGCACAGAGCAAAACAGCAAAGCGCTTTTTGGCGAAGAAGAGCAAGCTGTAATTGATGAGCTGTGCTTAGAAATAGAAAATACTGCCGAGAGCATTATAAAGCTAACAACTTTTGAGGGAAATGATATTTTTAATTTAAACAGCATAATGTATAATAAACAAAACATGTTTTGCAATGATATAAAAGTTGCGTGCAATATAGGGGCAGGAACGTAAAATTGCTGTGTTTGCCCACTGCCCTTATAATTTCGCAATTTGCAAGTTTTATTGTGTGTTGTGTAAGCCCTTAAAAACCTAAAAATTAACAGTATATTAAAATTTTGCATATCATTTTTTTTATATTTGTGATATAATAAACGTGGTATGTAATTTTTGCAATGCTAATGAAAGGAAAATTATTTGCTTATGAAATTTGAACGCCGCTGTTGGGCGCAAATTGATTTAGATTGCCTAAAAAATAATTTTATGTTCGTGCGTGAAACGGTGAAGCCCATACCTGTTATGGCCGTTGTAAAAGCAGACGCTTACGGGCACGGTGCAAGCCGTGTGGCACAGCTTTTTCAAAGCATGGGCGCGTCGTGGTTTGGTGTAAGCGGCCTGCAAGAGGCGCTAGAGCTTCGGCGATGTGGCATTGAAAAAAACATACTTATTTTGGGGTATACAGCACCCGAGCACGCAAAAATAATTGCGGCTAATAACATAATTCAAACTGTAAATACACTTCAATACGGCGAAGAGCTGTCTAAAACAGCGGCAGAGCAGAATGTAATGCTTAATGTACACGTGAAAATTGACACGGGCATGGGGCGCCTTGGGTTTGCCGCCACAACAAGCGCAAAAACCGCCGCAAAAGAGGTGGCAAGCGTTTGCTCACTGCCGTATTTAAAAGTTAACGGCATTTATACACACTTTGCCGTTGCCGATAGCTGTGAAGAAGAAGATATAGAATATACAAAATATCAATATAAATTATTGCAAGGTACGCTAAAGGAAATTATAAAATTTGGCAAGGCTTTTAAAATGGTGCACTGTTGCAACTCAGCAGGGCTTTTAATGTCAAAAGCGCTTCACATGGACATGGTGCGTGCAGGTATTGTGCTGTACGGCGAGGCGCCCTCGCACGATTTAGCGCAAGATAAACTGAAGCCTGCTATGCAGCTTAAAGCTGTTATATCACAGATAAAAACACTGGAAAAAGGCGAGTGTGTAAGCTATGGGCGCACATTTTGTGCACCAAAACAAATGCGTGTTGCCACAATAAGCGCAGGCTACGCCGATGGCTACCCGAGGCTTTTGTCGGGCAGGGGCGTTATAAGCATAAACGGCAAAAAGGCAAAAGTTATTGGCAGGGTTTGTATGGACCAAATGCTTGCAGATATAAGCGAAATACCTTATGTGAAAGTGGGCGACACAGCAACACTTTATGGCGACGGAATTGCAGACAGTGCCACCAGAATTGCCGACATTACAGGCACAATTAACTACGAAATTTTAACGGGAATAGGGCATAGGGTGCCAAGGGTGTATGTGGAAAACGGAAAAGAAATTGAAATTATTGACTACTTGGGGGAATGAAAATGGGGCAGTCAAAAACCAAAAAAATTCTTATTGTGGTAGATTATCAAAACGATTTTGTGACAGGTGCGCTTAAAAACGACGCGGCAATAAAACTTGAAAGCGGCATAAAAGCGGCCGTTGAAAGTGCACTGCAAAGCGGCGAAAAAGTAATGTTCACACGTGACACGCACGAAAAAGACTACTTAAGCACACGCGAGGGCACGTTTTTGCCTGTGGAACACTGCATTAAAGGCACAAGCGGCCACAATTTATACGGTGCATTGCGTGAGTATGAAAATGGACAAAGCGAGAATGTCTGCATTATAGATAAACCGACTTTTGGGTGCTTTAACATTTGCGACAAAGTGCGCGAGTTTTGCGGTGGCGAGCCTGAGCAAATAACTATTTGCGGCGTTGTTACCGACATATGCGTTATAAGCAACGCAATTTTACTGCACAGTGGCTTTTTAAACGCAAAAATAACGGTGAGGGGCGACTTATGCGCCGCAGTAACACCTGAAGGGCACGATAGGGCACTTAGCGTGCTTGAGGGAATGGGATATTTAGTTGTTAGGGGTTAGAAAAATATGTAGAGACATGGCTTGCCATGTACACAGAGCAACTAATTTAGTTTAATATAAAAATAGTGAGCTCTAAGTTCTAACTTCTAAGCTCTAAATCCTACCGGCTGAAAGGAAGTGTCACAAATTCGAATTCTAGGAATTGACCCCGGATATGCTATTGTCGGTTTCGGAGCTTTAGATTATGTGGCGAATAATTTTACGCCCATTACATATGGCGCAGTTACAACAAAGGCGCACACTGTTTTTGAAGACAGGCTTTTAGAAATTTATGACGATATAACAGATGTTTTGTCAAATGTTAAGCCGCAAGCCGTTGCCATTGAGCAATTGTTTTACACAACCAACCAAAAAACAGTAATGGCTGTTTCACAGGCACGTGGTGTAATACTTTTAGCGGCACGAAAGGCGCATGTGCCTGTTTTTGAATATACGCCCATGCAAGTAAAGCAAAGCGTTACGGGCTACGGCAAGGCAACGAAAAAACAGGTGCAAGAAATGACACGAGTTCTACTTAAAATGAACAGCATACCAAAGCCTGATGACGCCGCCGACGCACTGGCGCTTGCAATTTGCCACGCATATAGCTCGGGCTCGAAGCAATACGGCATAACGCAAACAAAAAGGCAACAGCAGGGGTACTATTAGAGATTAGTTTACTTATTTTTAAGGTATATCATTTGAGTAGGGGCGGCCATTGGCCACCCGTAACCCTGAAAATTTGATGATTTTACGGTGTATTGTTGGAGCAGGGGTCTCACATGCCCAGCGTGCGAGCTACTGCGAGGATTGCCACTATTAAAATAAGTAAATAGTGAGTTTTGAGGAAGTGTAGCATGAAAAGAAAGTATTCTCAAGAAGAGGTTAGCAAGCATATGCACGGAAGAATTTACTTTAATAGAGACGATGCAAATGTTTTTGTTCGAAGAAAAAATAGCGGCTCTTTGACTATGAATTTAGGAAATAAGTGGGCGTGGCTTATTATGGGGGCAGAGCTTTTATTCGTTTTACTTGTTTTGCTTATAATACTATAACTATTAAAAAGGAATTTTAACATGATTTACTGCTTAACAGGAAAACTTATTGATAAATCAGCAGATTTTGCCGTTGTTAGCTGTGGCGGTGTGGGCTATTATGTGTCTATACCGTCAACTACCGCAGGGGCGCTGAAAGATATTGGCGAAGAGGTAACTGTATACACCGTTATGCACGTAACGGAAAACGATGTGTCACTCTTCGGCTTTGCCGATACACACAGCCGCGATATGTTTACGCTTCTAACAGGCGTTTCAGGTGTGGGGCCAAAAGTAGGGCTTGCTATTTTAAGCACTTTAAAGCACACACAAATAATATCGGCAATTTCAAGCGGAGACCATAAAACGTTCACCGCGGCAAACGGCGTTGGGCCAAAGCTTGCGCAAAGAATTGTGCTAGAGCTTAAAGATAAAGTAAGCAAAGGCGCGTTTGCGAACATGCAAATACCCATGCAAAACGGCGCTTCAATGCAAGACGGCGCAGTTATGGGCAATATGGCACAGGCAATGGCGGCGCTTACGGGGCTTGGGTACACCTCAGCACAGGCGGCGGCGGCACTTGCGAATGTAGACATAACACTGCCCACGCCCGAAATTATTCGCCTTGCACTTCAAAGCTTGGGTAAAGGAGGGTAAAGTTTGAATATTAATCAAACTTTTTAAAATAAATGGCAATTGAATCTGTAAATTTTCAAGACTATGACGACAGCGTCGAGGACGCGCGCCTTATAAGCACACAGCAAAAAGAAGAGGATTTCGACACCGAAACAACACTTCGCCCGCAAAGCCTTGATGAATATATAGGGCAAGACAAGGTGAAAGAAAACCTAAAAGTGTATTTACAGGCGGCAAAACTGCGTGCAGAGCCGCTTGACCACTTGCTTTTGTACGGGCCACCCGGCCTTGGCAAAACAACGCTTGCGTGCATTGTGGCAAAAGAAATGGGCGTACATATAAGAATAACATCGGGGCCTGCAATAGAAAAAGCAGGCGATTTAGCGGCACTTTTAACAAACTTACAAGAGGGCGACGTGCTTTTTATAGACGAAATACACCGCCTTTCGCGCCAAGTAGAAGAGGTGCTTTACCCTGCGCTTGAAGACTATGCGCTTGACATAATGATAGGCAAGGGCCCAAGTGCGCAGAGCATACGCATTAATTTGCCGAAGTTTACGCTTGTGGGCGCAACAACGCGTGCAGGCCAGCTTACAAGCCCACTTAGAGACAGGTTCGGCGTTATTTTGAAGCTAGAGCTATACACAGTGCCCGAGCTTGCAAAAATAATAACACGCAGTGCCACAATTTTAAACGTAACCTGCACTAAAGAGGGCGCGGGCGAAATGGCAAGGTGTGCACGTGGTACACCACGCGTTGCAAACAGGCTACTGCGCCGTGTAAGGGACTTTGCGTGTGTGCTTGGCGATGGCGTTATAAATGAAGAAACCGCAAAAACAGCACTAGCGCGAATGGATATAGACAAGATAGGGCTTGATGAGCTTGACAGGAATGTACTTAGGGCTATAATTGAGATGTATGACGGCGGCCCTGTGGGGCTTGAAACGCTTGCGGCGGCGCTTGGTGAAGAAGCCGTGACGCTTGAGGATATATGCGAGCCGTATTTAATGCAGCAGGGGTTTTTAACAAGAACGCCAAGAGGGCGGTGTGTAACAAAATTTGCATACGACCATTTGGGCATAAAGATGGCACCAAAAGATGAGGATACAAAGCAGCAGAGCTTTTTAGATTAATTTAATTAAACGACGGGAGAAAAACTATGGCTAAACTTTTCGGAACTGACGGCGTAAGAGGCGTTGTGGGCAAAGAACTAACGACAGAAATTGCGATGAACATGGGCAGGGCGGCAGCATTTGTGCTTGCAGGAAAAACAAAACATCGCCCACGCTTTATAATAGGTAAAGACACGCGAATTTCAGGCGATATGCTTGAAAGTGCGTTTGCCGCAGGGCTGTGCAGTGTAGGCGCAGACGTTGAGTTACTGGGTGTTATTCCAACACCTGCCGTGGCATATTTAGTGCGCAAATACGGTGCAGATGCAGGCGTTGTTATTTCTGCCTCGCACAACCCTGTTGAGTTTAACGGCATAAAACTTTTTGGTGGCGAGGGCTACAAGCTGCCCGATGATGTTGAGGCCGAAATTGAAAAGCACGTGCTTGAAAACTGCGAGAATTTAACGCTTAGCCAAGGTTTGCAAGTGGGGCGTGTGAAATATGTTGACACTGCTATGAATGACTACATGCAATACCTAAAAGAAAATATTAACGCTGATTTAAGCACGCTTAACGTTGCGATAGACTGCGCAAACGGCGCGGCGTATGAAGTAGCACAAAAACTGTTTACACAGCTTGGTGCAAAGTGCACTTTTATAGGCATAGAGCCACATGGCGGTAATATTAACGAGGGCTGTGGGTCAACACACATTGATAAGCTTGCAAAATTTGTAAAAGAAAATAAGTTTGACTGCGGAATTGCATTTGACGGCGATGCCGACAGATGCCTTGCAGTTGACGAGACAGGCGCCGAAATGGACGGCGACAAAATTATTGCCATACTTGCAAACAAGATGAAAGCCGACAATACCTTAAAAGAAGATACAGCTGTTGTTACTGTAATGAGCAACTTGGGCTTTATGGAATATATGCACGAAAACGGCATACAAACAGCAACAACTGCGGTTGGCGACAGGTATGTGCTTGAAGAAATGCGTGAAAAAGGCTACAATTTGGGCGGCGAGCAAAGCGGACACATTATTTTGCTTGACTACTCTACAACGGGCGACGGAGAGCTTTCTGCAGGTATGCTGCTTAAAACACTTGCACAGTCAGGCGGCAAAATGAGCGAGCTTAACAATGTGTACAAAAAATTCCCGCAAGTTATAGTTAATGTTACTGCAACGGCAGAGCAAAAAGCGAAATATAAAAATGACGAGTATATCGAGGGCTTCATAGAAGGGCAACAGCAGAGCCTTATGGGGCAAGGCCGCGTTCTTGTGCGTGCCAGCGGCACAGAGCCACTTATCCGCGTTATGGTAGAGGGCAAAGATGAGGCTGTTATTTCTATGGCGGCTGAAAAAATTGCCAATAAAATTAACGAGAGAATTTTGAAATAAATTAAATAGTGACATAAGTAAGCAATAAAAAGGAGTAAAAAATTGCGAGTAACCCAAAATTGGCACGACTATGAACTAATAGACGCCACAAATAAAAACAGGTTAGAGCGCTGGGGCGATGTAATTTTAGTTAGGCCTGACCCACAGGTGCTGTGGAAGTGCGATGAAAAAAGTGACAAGTGGCGCAAAGCAGACGCCGTTTATAAGCGTGCCCAAACAGGCGGCGGCCAGTGGGAACACAGGCGGAAAATACGCGACAAGTGGACTATAAGCTACGGCGATTTGAAGATGATAGTATCGCCCACAGGCTTTAAGCACACGGGCGTTTTTCCCGAGCAAGCTGTAAACTGGGACGCGTACGCCGCAATTATAAAAGCCGAAAACGAGCAAGGCGCCACAAGAAAAGAGCCTGTGCGTGTTTTGAATTTGTTTGGATACACAGGCGGTGCAACGCTTGCATGTGCCGCCGCAGGTGCAAGCGTGTGCCATGTGGACGCAAGCAAAGGCATGGTGGCGTGGGCACGAGAAAATGCCGCTGAAAACGGCTTTGAAAACAAACCGATACGCTGGATTGTTGATGACTGCGCAAAATTTGTTGCGCGTGAAATAAGAAGAGGGCAAAAATACGACGCGCTTATTATGGACCCACCTAGCTACGGAAGGGGCCCCGGCGGCGAAATTTGGAAAATTGAAGACAGCATTTACGACCTTATAAACCTATGTGCAGATGTGCTGAGCGAAAACCCGCTTTTTGTTGCTGTTAACAGCTACACGGCAGGGCTTTCGCCCAGTGTTATGGATTATATGCTCCACTCGCGAATAAAAAGCGTGTACGGTGGCACAACAAGTTGTGATGAGATTGGGCTTAAAGTTACAAGCACAGGCGGCGTTGTGCCGTGTGGTGCAACAGCGTTTTGGCTTGCAGAAAGCGCAAAATTGCCGGGTTAATTTATGAAATTTGTAGGGGTGGCCTGTGGCCATCCGTTGCAGAGCTTGCAAAT